>NZ_RZOM01000157.1:0-8167 GCF_003999175.1 Mesorhizobium sp. M7A.F.Ca.ET.027.03.2.1
GGCGACATGGTGGTCACAGGGGGCACCCAGAGCGTCAGCGAGGGCGGCGCGGTCCGCCTTGCCGGCGAAGAGCAGCGCGCCGCGGACGCCGCCGCAGGCACATGACCAGCCCCGCCAACACTGCCAGCGAGACCGGCTTCACCGCCCTGTTCATCCGCAGGCCGGTGATGGCCTTCGTGCTGAACACACTGATTGCGGTCGCCGGCCTGGCCGCCTTCTACGGCGTCGAGATCCGCGAACTGCCTGATGTCGATCGCGCGGTCGTCACCGTTTCCACCACCTTCGAGGGCGCGGCGGCCGAGACCGTCGATCGCGAGTTGACCGACACCATCGAGGGCGCCGTCGCCCGCGTCTCCGGCGTCAAGTCGATCTCGTCGTCTTCCTCATTCGGCTCAAGCCGCGTCACCATCGAGTTCAACGATGGCGTCGATCTGAATGTCGCCGCCTCGGACGTGCGTGATGCCGTCGGCCGCGTCGCCAACCAGATGCCGGACACCGCCGATCCGCCGCGCATCGTCAAGGCCGACGCCAATTCCGACCCGGTGATGCGGCTGGCGGTGACCTCGGGCAACATGTCGATCCAGGACATGACCGTGGTGGTCCAGGACCAGATCGAGGACGAGTTGGCCGCCGTGCCCGGCGTTGCCGACGTCCAGGTCTATGGCGACCGCGACAAGATCTTCCGCATCGACGTCGATCAGAACAAGCTGGCCAGCCTCGGCTTCACGGTTGCCGACCTCAGGGCCGCCCTTGCCTCGGTCGCCTTCGATTCCCCTGCCGGTTCGATCACCACGACCAACCAGGACCTGATCGTCCGCACGACTGCCGACGTCACCACGCCGGGAGAGTTCGAAAACATCATCGTCGGAGGCACGACGCGCATCCGCGACGTCGCCACCGTCACGCTCGGCCCCGATGTCGGCCAGACCACATTGCGCTCGGATGGCAAGACGGGCATCGGCATCGGCATCATCCGCCAGGCGGAATCGAACACGTTGGACATCTCGACCGGCGTCCAGTCCGCCGTCGCCAAGTTGCAGGAAAACCTACCCAAGGGCATGTCGATCAAGATCACCAGCGACGACGCGGTCTTCGTCAAGGGCGCGGTGCACGAGGTCGAGATCGCGCTCGGCCTGTCCGTCACAATGGTGCTGATCGTCATCTATGTGTTTCTCCTCGACTGGCGCGCGACGCTGATCCCCGGCCTGGCGATGCCGGTCGCCATGATCGGCACCATCGCCGCCATCTATCTGGCCGGCTTCTCGGTCAACATCCTGACCGTGCTCGCGCTGGTGCTGGCGACCGGCCTGGTCGTCGACGACGCCATCGTCGTGCTCGAAAACATCGTGCGACGACGCAACGAAGGCATGGGACCGCGTGCGGCCGCTGTGCTTGGCGCGCAGGAAGTGTTCTTTGCCGTTATTGCCACCACCTTGACGCTGGTCGCCGTCTTCGTGCCGATTTCGTTCCTGCCCGGCCAGACTGGCGGCTTGTTCCGCGAATTCGGCTTCGTGCTTGCCATGTCGGTGCTCTTGTCCTGCGTGGTCGCGTTGACGCTGTGCCCGATGCTCGCCTCGCGCATGCTGACCGGCGCATCGCTCCACCACGAAGGTGGCCATGGCATCGGCGCCCGCATCGGCGGCGCGCTCAATACGGCCTACAAGCGCAGCCTGCATGCGTGCCTCGACGCGCCATGGATCGTGCTTCTAGTCGCGGTGCTGTTTGCCGGCACAGCCTTTACTCTGTTCGGCACCATCCGCCAGGAACTGACGCCGACCGAGGACCGCGCTGCCGTGCTTCTGCGCATCAGCGCCCCGCAAGGCGTCAGCCTCGACTACACAACGCAGCAGATGCAGAAGATCGAGAGACTGATCCAGCCGATGCGCGATTCCGGCGAGATCCGCAGCACTTTCGAGAACGCCGGCCAGAACGGCTCCTACAACTCCGGCTTCATGGTGATGACGCTGGCGCCGTGGAACGAGCGCAGCCGCAGCCAGCAGGAGATCATGGCCGAGATCAGCCAGCTGACCAGGCAGGTGCCGAGCGTGCGTATCTTCCCGGTGCAGCCCAACAGCCTCGGTATCCGTGGCGCCGGCAACGGCCTGCAGTTCGCATTAGTCGGCAACGACCGCAAGGCGCTCGGCGATGCCGCCGTGAAGATCATCGCCGAGATGCAGAAGGACCCGCGCTTCCAGACACCGCGCCTGTCCATCGACCCGACGCAGCCGCAGCTCGCCGTGGCCATCGACCGCGAGCGGGCCTCCGACCTCGGCATCGACATATCAGGACTGGCCAACACCTTGCAGGCCATGCTCGACGGCAACGACGTCGTCGACGTCTACATCGCCGACCGCAGCTACGGCGTGAAGCTGGTCTCGACCACCAATCCGATCAACGATCCGACGGATCTGGAAAACATCTTTCTGAAAACAGCCGACGGACGTTTCGTGCCGATGTCGACCATCGCCACGCTGACCGAACGCGCCGTGCCGCCGTCGCTGTCGCGCGAACAGCAGCAGCCCTCGGTCGCAATCACGTCCAACCTCAGCGGCGACTTAGCGCTTGGCGATGCGCTCACCCGCGCCGAGCAAATCGCCACGCCGCTGCTGCCGCCAGGCAGCCGCATCCTGCCGCTGGCCGAGGCGGCGACGCTGGGCGAGACCAACAGCGCCATGGTCACCATTTTCGGCTTCGCGCTGGTCATCATCCTTTTGGTGCTGGCCGCCCAGTTCGAAAGTTTTGTCAGCGCCGTCATCATCATGGCGACGGTGCCGCTAGGGCTGGCCTGTGCGATTTTCGCGCTTCTCCTCTCGGGCACCAGTCTCAACGCCTACAGCCAGATCGGCCTGGTGCTTTTGGTCGGCGTCATGGCCAAGAACGGCATCCTGATCGTCGAATTCGCCAACCAGTTGCGCGACCGCGGGCTTGGCGTGCGCGAGGCGATCGAACAGGCCTCGATCATCCGCGTGCGGCCGGTGATGATAACGATGATCTGCACCGTGCTCGGCGGCCTGCCGCTGGTGCTGGCGAGCGGCGCCGGTGCCGAGGCGCGCGTCGCGCTCGGCTGGGTCATCGTCGGCGGCCTGGGGCTGGCCACCGTCTCGACGCTGTTCCTGACGCCGGTCGCCTATCTCATGCTTGGCCGCTTCGTCACGCCGAAGACCCACGAGGAAGCCCGACTGAAGCGCGAGTTGGAGGAAGCCGCCTACACCAATGTGGAGCCGGCTGAATAGAAATCCCAGGAAAAGTGTGTAGCGGTTTTTCGTCCGGAATTTCGTAAGAAAAATAATTCTGCCTATCTCAGGAACCGGCCTTCGATCGACCAGCGCGCGGCGAGGAAATTCAGCACCGCCGCCACCACGACGCCGCCGATTTTCGCCGGCCACACCCCGATGATGCCGGCGAACAGCGCGATCGAGAGGCTGGAGACACCGAGCGAAATCAGCGCTCCAAGCGTGGCGAAACGAAGGAACGCGTCATGCAGCCGGATGGCTCGATTGCGCTCGAACGACCACAAGCCGTTCGCCGCGAAGGAAAAGGTGACGGCGACGAACCAGGCAGCGATGTTGGCCGGCACCGGCGGAACCCCGAGCTTGAGCAGCAGAAAAAAGCTGGCAAGGTCGATGGCCGTGTTCGCCAGTCCGACAATGGCGAAGCGGACGATCTTGCTGCCGGCCGAACGCTGGGGCCGATCGGCGTCGCTCATCTCTTGCCGTCCAAGATCTCGACGCCGGCGCGGGCCAGGCTGGCTCCGAACGCGTCCGATGCGAGGGCCGCGAATTCGACCTCGCGCACACCTTGCATCATGTCGCGCGCGCGCAGCGTCTCGTCGACATGGCCGGGATGACACATGAACAGCCCTCGCTCTGGCAACCCTTCGACGGCGGCCTGCAGAACCGCAGCGAACTTTTCCGGTTGCCGCCAGTCATAGATGCCGGCGAGCGGCTGGAAAACGGTGAAGCCCGCGCGCTGCATCGAGCGGTTGAACCCGGCGGCGAGCGCGGCAATCGCAGCGACTTTCGCTCCCGCGGCCAGCGCCGGGGCGCCGCGCAGGGCCGGCCTGTCGGCGCCTTCTGGAAACCGTGCGCACAGCCATGTGCGCACGACAGGAAGGAAATGCACATGCTGATGCCCGTCGACGAAATCGGGGCGGCGGCCAAGCGCCTCGACGAAGCGGCTGTACTGGGCGTCAAGCTCGGCATGGACATGGCGGGCGCCGATGCGGCCGCGCAGAACAGGCAAGGCCAGTGCGCGGAGCGGTGGCAGCCGGCCTTCCGGCGCCAGGGCCGACCGGCCGGTGACGGCCAACTGGTCGGTCAAGGTGAGGTGCAGCCCAACCGCAGCCCGGCCGCACAGCGGTTTTATGCGCTCTGCCTCCTTTGCCCACTCGGGAAAGCCGGTCATGCAGCTGGTGCCGGTCAGGCGCCCCCGATCGAGAAGATCGAGAATCCCGGCGGAAACGCCAGGCGCCAAGCCGTAATCGTCGGCGATCAGGCGAATGCGCCGCGTCATCTGTTCGGAGTTCCCGGCTCCGGCCGGTCGGCGGGGGCCTCGCTGCGCACGACATCGCGCACGAGATAGACCGGCCGATCCTTGCTCTCGCTGAGCGTCACCCAGACATATTCGCCGATCAGGCCAAGCAGGGTCAGGTTGAGGCCGCCGAGCAGAACGACGGCAACCAGCAGGCTGGGGTAGCCCGGAACGGCAATGCCGTAGAAGATCACCTCGAAGAACACCTTTGCACCATAGAGCGCGCCGGCCAACGCCGCGAGCAGCCCGCTAAGACTGATCAGGCGCAGCGGAATGACGGAGAACGAGGTGAACCCTTCGAGCGAGAAGGCGATCAGGTTGAGCCGGCTCCATTTCGATGTGCCACTGGCGCGGCCTTCCGGCGAATAGGGCAATGCTTTCTGGCGAAAGCCCGCCCAGGCAAACAGGCCCTTGTTGAAGCGACGCTTGTCACGCAGGCTGGTCAGTGCGCGCGCCACGGCGCCGCGCATGACGCGAAAGTCGCCGGCATTTTCAGGAATGTCGAAACGCTGGCTGCTGTTGATCAGGCTGTAGAAAAGCCGTGCAAGCTGGCTGCGCCGCCAACTCGCCTCGCGGCGGTCGTTCTGGGCATAGGCGACGTCGATGTCGGGATGGTTCACCAGCTCGGCGATCAGCTTCAGGCTGATGTCCAGGGAATGCTGGAGGTCGGCGTCCATGATCAGCACCATGTCGCCGCGCGACTGGTCGAGGCCGGCGAGCACAGCGACTTCCTTGCCGAAATTGCGGCTGAGGCGGACGATCTCCCACGATCCCGTCAGCGCCTGCGAAAATCGTCCGGCGCCATCGTCACGGCTGCCGTCATCGACCAGGATCTTGTGCACGGTCATGCCGAAGCGCTGTGCCACGGCCGCTTCGAGCTCGCCGAGCAGGCGCGCGAAGGCCGATGCCGAAGCCGCCTCGTTGAAGAATGGCGCAACGATATCGAGGCTCTGTCGCAACTCAGCCATTCGCGACTCCCGCATTCACCACCTTTTCCCGTGCCTTGGCCCAGAACCACCAGATCAGCAAACCGGCGATGAAAGTGATGGCGACCGGCCGGAACCAGGGGAAGAGGAAATCGTGCACATGGCGCTCGACGCCGCTCAGGCCGGTCACGAACAGCGTCATCGACAGCACCGAGGCGAGGACGCCGCCTCGTTCTTCGCGCCACAACAGGGCGATGGCAAGACCGGCTGGTACCGCGATCATGGCAAAGGTGTTGGGCTCGACGCGCGGGTTGAAGACGCACATGTAGAAGGTGGCCGTCAGGAAGATCGCCAGCGCTGCCTTTCCCCCTTCGAGCCTGCGGTCGAACCAGATGACGGCTGAAAGCGTAAGGAGGGCCATGACCATGCGCACGATCGTTGCGCCGAATTCCGGTATCGGCAGCCCTATCGTGGTGAACGGTGCCGTGAAATCCGTGGACACGAAATGGCTGGTATTGTCGACGGCCATGGAGGTCAACATCTGGGCGAAGACACGATACTGATCGTTGAGATAGCCGGCGGGAGCAAAAGCGTAAGGCAGTGCGAGCACGAACAGCACCGCCAGCACCAGCACCGGTATCAACCGAAGCCGAAGGGCTCCTACCAACAACAGCATTATGATCGCGGTCGGCTTGGCGATGATGGCAAGCGAAGCCCAGAAGAACGTCTCCGCCCGTCGCCCTTCCAGCGCCGACAATGTGAGAAGCCAGCAAGCGGCGGTCAAAAGGATCGTCGCCTGGCCGTTGCGGATCGCGCCGAGCGCCATCGGCAAAGCGAGGAAGAGGCCGAAAGAAAGCAGCCACATCAACTCGCCACCACCGAGCTTGCGCACCTGCCGCATCGCGGCATAGGTCAGCACCGCAAACCCGAGGGAGTGCCACACCACGCCGCCCAGATGCGGACCGAGCTTGACTATCGGAGTGTAGAGCGCGGCGAAGGCCGGCGCGTAGAGATACCCCATCTCGGATTGGGTGTCGTAGAGCGGCAGACCGGCCAGAAGCGCCTCGCTGCCGTCTATATAGGCCTTCCATACCGTCCGCGTGTACGGCGACCGCAGGACCATGGCAAGAACGACCAGGAACGCTCCGATCCACAGGCCAAACCCCAAACGGTCGAAAACCGGCTTGGAAATCGTCATCAAGGCACCCCACACAATCCCGGAACAAGCTCAGTCCAGCCTGTCCCGGCATTCGATGGCGGCGGCATATCACGGACGCAGCGGCATGGCATAGGGGGCTTGATGGACGCGGGTATCGGCCTGACGGTCCCGAGGCGGCGGATAACCGGCAATCTCTGACGCAAAGCACTCCGAGGCCCCCTCGCGTCCAAGCTTCTCGAACCTTTCGAATTGGCCTAAGGCCGGATGAACACCTTGCCGTTCGGCTTGGCCAGTTCCGCCGGCACCCGCGTCATGGCCTCGGCAAGCGGCACCACCGCTGTCACGTCGGTCGACCAGCGCCCGTCGGAAAAACGCTTCTGCGCTTCCAGGATCGCCGGGCCGCGGCGATCGCGGAACTGGCGCATCCACTCGCTCAGCCAAAAACCTTCGATACGCTTGTGCTGGAAGATCAGTTGGCCGGGCTCGCGGATAACAGTGGCTTCGGGATCGAGCCGCCCATAGATGATCCAGCGCGACCGCTTCGGCATGATGTCGAAGATGGCGGAAGCCAGCGGCCCGGTCACCGCGTCGAGAAAGATGCGCGGCTGCTCGGCCTTCACCACCTCGCGTAGCGCCGCCTTGAAATCCGGCGCCTTTTCGTTGAGGACGTGCGCCGCGCCGAGCGCTTTCAGCGCCGCGATCTGGTCGTCGCGGCGCACGGTGACGATCGGCCGGAAGCCCTCTCCGTTGGCCAGGCCAATGATCAGCTTGCAGAGCTGGCTGGCGCCGGCGGTCATCATAAAGGCCTTTCCGCCTTCCTCCTTGACGACGTCGAACATGGCGAGCGCGGTGAGCGGGTTGACGATCATCGCCGCGCCATCCTCGTCGCGAACGGTGTCGAGCAGCGGGATGCAAACATCGGCCTCGGCTACGGCATAGTCGGCCCAAGAGCCCCAATTGGTGACGCCCGTGGCAAAAGCGACACGCTTGCCGATCAGGCCTTTGGGATAGGGTTCGTCCCCGCTGGCGACGACAATGCCGACGCCCTCGAAGCCCGCCGGCTGTCCCTTGGCGCGCGGCTGGCCGTACTGGCCCTTGACGAAGGCGATGTCGGAGGGGTTGATCGAGGCGAGGTTGACCTTGATCAACACCTGCGTCGGTCCGGGTGTCGGCACCGCGATGTTGCCCGGCTCGAGATACGGCTCCATCGCCTCCAGCACACTGCCGCTCAGCGTCCTGGTGTAGCCGTCGCCGACCAGCAGCAGCGCCTTCATTTCGGAGGGGACGGCCATTGGAACACTCCGTGCTTGGGCTGTCGGCATCGCCGGATGACGATGCCGGCGCTCAGACCTTTTCTTGCGTGTATTTCTTCAGCTCGGTGCGCGCCACCTGACGGCGATGCACGGCGTCCGGACCGTCGGCGAGGCGCAAGGTCCGCAGATGCGTCCACGACCGCGCCAGCGGCGTGTCCTGGCTGATGCCTTGCGCGCCGAACATCTGCACCGCCTCGTCGGTGACCTTGAGCGCGACGCGGGGTGCCACCACCTTGATC
>NZ_RZOM01001580.1:0-906 GCF_003999175.1 Mesorhizobium sp. M7A.F.Ca.ET.027.03.2.1
CTTGGGGATGGCCCGTCGCACCCATAATGCCTGACCCGGATGATGGTTCCGTGACTGTGTCACTTTTTTAAGAAATATTTGACGCCACGCGTTCCGGGGCCGGCCATGCGTTGCGAGCGGGCCCTCAGCCAATCCCGCCCCGCATGGGCGAACACCGCGCACAACACGATGATGCCGCCGATCATGCTGGCGGCTGGTGCAATCTCGCCCAGGAACAGGAAGGCAAACAGGATCGCGAACGGCACTTCGGCCGAGCCGAGCAGCCCGGATTCGGCCGGCGGGATGAGCCGCGCGCCCTCCGTCCACAGGATCGAGGATAACGCAAAGGACGCGCCGAACGTGGCGAGCAGAACGGCATCCCTTGGCGAAACCGCCAGCGGATCGGTGACGAACCAGCCGAGCAGGAACAGCAGGAACGCCGAAACCGCGCCGGCCCACACCACCGGCGTGTCGCGGAACGCGCGCACCATGATCATGTAGAGGCCGCTGCCGATGGTCATCAGCAGTGCCAGTCCGTCGCCGAACAGATTGCCACTGCCGAAGCCGGACCAGACCATGATCGCCACGCCGCACAGCGACACGGCGGCGGCGACCATCGTCTGCAACCGGAAGGGTTCGCGCGTCAGAACCCAAGCCAGCAGCGCGGTGACGAAAGGTGCTGTGGCATAGATGACCGCGACATTGGCGACGAAGGTGAACTTGAACGCCGAGATGAAGGCGATGCTGGCCAGAGCTCCCTCTACCGCCAGCAGCCAGCCGCGCCAGCCAAGCCGCAGCGTTTCGCGGTTACCGGAACGGTGACGCCGCCACAGCACATAGAAGCTGATCAGGATGGCGCCGACAAAGCCGCGCCAGCGGATGATGGTCAACGGGTCGGCATGGATCGACTTTGTCAGAACACCGGTC
>NZ_RZOM01001581.1:0-904 GCF_003999175.1 Mesorhizobium sp. M7A.F.Ca.ET.027.03.2.1
GTCTCGATCTGTCCGCGGATTTCGCCGTCCTTGTTGGCTGCCGTGTGCACGTTGACATAGTCCTTGCCGGCCATCAGGTCGGCGGCCTGCGCGTCGGTCAGCACGGCCGACCCTTTGATCGGGCTCTTGAGCTTGCCCTTGAACGGGATCGCCACCCCGGCGTTTTCACCCATCGCGGCTGGGCCGTGAATATGCCCGGCGGTCGCCGGCCCGCTGAGGCCGGAATATTTGACGTTCCAGCTGAGTTTCTTCGTGGCCGTGTCGAAGATAAGAGCTGCGGTGCCCTTGCCTTTTGTGGTCACCGGCGGGTTCTGCTGGGCGCCGTCGAGCGTCGCTTTCAGCTTCACCGTCTCGGCCAGGGCCGGCGCTGCCGTAAGGAAGGACACCGAGATGGCCAGTGCCGAAAGCATCGGCGCCAAGGATTGGATACGCATGAGAATCTCCGTTTGCTGATGACATCCAGCCACGGCTCCCCGGCGCGCGGATGTATCGGCACAAGGCTTATAAGAGCGAATGGCTGCGCGCGAGTAACACTTACGTGCAGACTAATGGACCGCGCGATACCGGCGGCGTCAGACGGCTGCCAGCGCCTGGGTCAGGTCGGCGATCAGATCATCCGGGTGCTCCACGCCGATCGACAGCCTGACCGTGGTCTCCAGCACGCCGATGCGTTCGCGCACCTCGAAGGGTATGCCCGAATGGGTCATGGCCGCGGGGTGGCTGGCCAAGGATTCCGTTCCGCCCAGGCTCACCGCCAGCTTGAAGATCTGCAGGTTGTTGAGAAAGGCGAAAGCCGCCTTCTCTCCGCCCTTGATATCGAAGGAGAAGGTCGAGCCGGCACCAGTGCATAGCGCCCTGTAGGTGCGGCCAGCCGGCGTTTCCTCGCCCAGGAACGGCAGGTAAT
>NZ_RZOM01001582.1:0-902 GCF_003999175.1 Mesorhizobium sp. M7A.F.Ca.ET.027.03.2.1
GTTGCGGGTTTCGGCGGAGTAGCGGAGATAGCCGCCTGTCTCGCCGTGAATCCAGTCGGACATATCGATCCAGCGCGTGATCTCGTCGGGACGTTTGCGGTACCAGGGCAGATATTCGGAAAGATGGCCGTTGCTCTCGGTCGAATAGATGCCGAAGCGCTTCAGAACGTCGATGCGCAGCTTCTCCTGCCTGGAATAGACCGGATGCGCCTCGAAAGCGGCCACCAGTTCGTCCTTGCCGATGCGACGGCCGTTCAGGCGCAGGTCGATAAACCAGGTCTGGTGGTTGATGCCGGAACAGACATAGTCGAGTTCCTGCGTGGACTTGGCGCCCAGCACCTCGGCGATCTGTTCGGCGCCGTGCTGGACGCCGTGGCAGAGCCCGACAGTGTCGACCTTGCCGTATTCGATCGCCGCCCAGGTGTTCATCGCCATCGGGTTGGCGTAGTTCAGGAATTTGACGTTCGTCTCGGCGACCTCGCGCATGTCCTTGCAGAAATCCAGGATCACCGGGATGTTGCGCTGTCCATAGAGAATGCCGCCGGCGCAGATCGTATCGCCGACGCATTGGTCGATGCCGTATTTCAGGGGAATGCGGATATCGTCGGCATAGGCTTCGAGACCGCCGACCCTCACGCAACTGATGACGTAGCGTGCGCCTTCGAGCGCCTTGCGGCGGTCGGTCGTCGCCGTCACCCTGGTCGGCAACCTGTTTGCCTCGACGATCCTGTCGAGGATCGCCTTGATCATCTGAAGGTTGTGCTCGCTTACATCGGTGAGCGCAAATTCGATGTCCTTGAATTCGGGCACGCACAGGATGTCGGTGAACAATTTCTTGGTGAAGCCGACGCTGCCGGCACCGATGATAGCGATTTTGAAACTCACCAGCCGCACCTCATTCC
>NZ_RZOM01001583.1:0-902 GCF_003999175.1 Mesorhizobium sp. M7A.F.Ca.ET.027.03.2.1
AACCGGCCCGGTGACGAAGCCGACGCCAAACGCGATACCGAGCAGGCCGAAATTCTTTGCCCGGTTCTCATCGTTCGAGATATCCGCGATGAAGGCTGAAGTCGTCGAATAGCTTGCGCCTGAAATGCCGGCCAGCACACGCCCGATGAACAGCATCGGGTAGGACCAGGCGACCGCGCAGATCAGATTGTCGATGGAGAAGGTCAGCACCGAGGCGAGCAGGATCGGCCGCCGCCCGAACCGGTCGCTCAAGCCGCCCATGATCGGCGCGAAGACGAACTGCATCGCCGCATAGACGAAGAACAGCCAGCCGCCTTCGATCGCCGCGCCGCTGATGCTGACCCCGGTCAATTCCCTGAGATAGGCCGGCAGCACCGGCATGATCATGCCGAAGCCGATAATGTCGAGCAGCAGCGTGGTGAAGACGAGCGCAAGGCCCCGTCTGGCGGTTTTGGGGTCGATCATGCTGGGTCAAGCTCCTCTGCTCGCCCTCAGGCGCAGGCGGACGCAGCTTATAGGCGAGCTCGCGGCAAGGAACAATGCGGGAACAGGCCGAATCTGGTCATCCTGACACCCCCTGACGACAACATCGCCGGCAGGTGAAGCTTGAAAACGGTCTGGTCAGATCGGCCCACTCAGCGTGTTGCAATCCGACAGCTTGCCGCTCTTGTAACCACGCGCCAGCCAGGTCTGCCGCTGCTGCGAGGTGCCGTGGTTGAAGCTTTCCGGTACGACATAGCCCTGCGTCTTCTTCTGCAGCGTGTCGTCGCCGATCTTTTGGGCAGCATTGAGCGCCTCTTCGAAATCGCCCTGCTCCAAGATGCCCTTCTGCCCGGTGAAATGCGCCCACACCCCGGCGAAGCAGTCGGCTTGCAGCTCGATGCGCACCGACATCTGGTTGG
>NZ_RZOM01001584.1:0-901 GCF_003999175.1 Mesorhizobium sp. M7A.F.Ca.ET.027.03.2.1
GGTGCAGGGCGGAGCCAAAACCATGCTCGACGAGCTGTTGCGCTGGAGCGAGGCTTTGAAGCCTATGCGGGTTGCCTGAAAACGCTGGTCTTCCGCAAAAAGCCCGGCTTGCTCATGGCATAAAGAGGTGGAATGTTTGCGCAAATGGACAAGCCGGGGGGCGGTTCGACTTGCGCTTGCTTTTTGCCTTGCTGCTGATGCTCATGAGCACCGCCGCCGCGGTGGCTGAGCGACGCGTGGCTTTGATCATAGCCGAGGACGGCTACCGCCTGGTTCGGCCGCTCGCCAATCCGGTCCATGACGGCGAGGCGATGGCAGCGGCGCTGAAGAAGCTCGGCTTCGAGGTCATCCTCGAAACCAATCGCGACCTGCGGCGAATGCGCCGCGCGCTCGACGATTTTCGCCTGGATGCCAAAGGCGCCGACGTGGCGCTGGTCTACTTCTCCGGCCACGGCGTGGAAATCTCGGGCGACAACCGGCTGCTCCCGATCGATGCCGACGCCTCCTCGCTCGATGCGCTGGAGAAGACCAGCCTGCCGCTGGAAGAGGTGCGCGACAGCGTGGCCGCCACGGCCAAGGTCGGCCTGATCATGCTCGACGCCTGCCGCAGCGATCCCTTTTCGGGAAGCAGCGGTGAAGGGCGCGGCGCGACATCGCTGGCAAAGGATGTCTCCGACAAGGTGAAGCCGGGTCTCGGCCGGATTGGCCGCGCCGAAAACATCCTGTTCGCCTTCTCCGCCGCACCGGGCGAGACGGCTGCCGACGGCACCGGCCAGAACTCGCCCTTCACGACAGCGCTGACCAAATATCTCGGCACCGACGGGCTCGAGATCCGCTCGGTGCTGACGCTGGTGCAGCAGGAGGTCTACGATTTGTCGCGGGGCAAACAGCTGCCTTACGT
>NZ_RZOM01001585.1:0-899 GCF_003999175.1 Mesorhizobium sp. M7A.F.Ca.ET.027.03.2.1
GTAGTGCCGGGTTGCCAGCGAGGCGAAAGCAAAGGCCAGCCCGGTTGCCAACAGGACGACGAGGACTAAACGCAGCCAGTTCCTCGCCAGGCTGGCGAAGAGCTGCCTGAGATCGACATCGACATCTGCGGCCGCGGACTGAACGGACATGCATCCCTACTCCGATACTGGGTCAGCACGCACCGTAAACAACTATGGTAACTCAGCCGTTAAGATCGTGGTAAGTTTCCGTTAGGGTTTACTGGCGGGCGGCAAACAAAACCGCCAAGAATCACAAAAACTCTTGCCGATGCGCCACGCGTCGGCCGCTCCCTTTACCGGCCATTAACCCTAACAGGATGATAACGGGCCTCGATCCCTGATGTTTGCTGCGACGCCGCAGCGGCCCAGTCGAAGGTACTTGTCCGGTCATGAAAAGCACTGCTTCCCTGTTTCGCGCGCTGCTTGCCGTATCGATGCTGGCTGGCTGTTCCAGCTACCGGCCGACGCCGGCCGCCTTCCATGAGGTGCTCGATCAGCCCTACCGTCTTGGCGCCGGCGACCGCGTCCGCGTGACCGTGTTCGAGCAGGACGGGCTGACCAACACCTACAGTGTCGATCAATCCGGCTATCTCTCCTTCCCGCTTGTCGGCGCCATACCGGCGCGCGGCCACACCGCGCAGCAGATGGAAAAGGAGATCGCCGACAAATTGCGGCAAGGCTATCTGCGCGATCCCGACGTTTCGGTCGAGATCGACCGCTACCGGCCGATCTTCGTGATGGGCGAAGTGGGTGCCGCCGGCCAATATTCCTATGTTCCCGGCCTGACGGTGCAGAAGGCAATCGCCATTGCCGGCGGCTTCACGGCGCGCGCCAACCAGGAAAGCGTCGACATCACCCGCGACATCAACGGCAAGGTG
>NZ_RZOM01001586.1:0-897 GCF_003999175.1 Mesorhizobium sp. M7A.F.Ca.ET.027.03.2.1
ACCGTGAACCACTCACGACGCTCAAGACATCGGGCAGCTTGCGCGGAAAGGGGGTGACCATCAGCGCGCGTGCCAGAGCGCGCCGCTTCAGCGTCATGGTGAACGGGAACCGCAGCGCCTAAACCGCGCCGTTGATCGCAGGGCCCACGCCGTTCTCGTGCTGATACAGCCGGATGTGCTCGGCGCCGCGCTGTCGGGCGCGCGGCCTTTGCCGAGTTGCGTCTCTATCGAGTTGAACTCGGTCACTCAGAGAGGTCGCCAACAGCAAAATTCCAACTCTGGCCTCGAATACGAGCCACAATTTTTTGCCGCTGTTATCGGTTCGATCTTTGAGAGACATGGCGGTCGCATAAATATTAACGTGTGCCGAGGGTGAGCAAGGGTTGCTATCGTCGCACATCTCATCCACGAGCCGTCCGAACGGTTCGCCCGTTCGTCTTGAAAGAACAACGCCATTTGTTGAGAATGCGCCTAATTTGGTTGGTGACCTCTACCCGCATTCCGACGAGTTGAGCTCGTGCTCCAAGCATGGAGCGTACCGCGTGGCTGTCGAGACTCTTTACCCCGACCTCCCGATACCAGCCCGCCTTGACGATCTGGGCCGATCCATATGCTCAAGAGAGCCGGTTGGGGGCGGGAGCCGAAATTATCAGGTAATACTCCGCTGGCTTGTCGGTCCGGTTTTCGAACCAATGCTGTACATCCGCCTCAAAGTAGAGCGCATCGCCCTCCTCAAGGACAGTCTCATTCTCTGGAGTGCCCACGACTACACGTCCCCGGGACGCCACGACATGCTTGCCGGTGGCTGACGGGTAAGGCGGCAATCGGCCCGTCGACGTACCGGCAGGCAGGCGATGAAGGACGACTTCGACGGTCATGCCGGCCATGATTGGGGAC
>NZ_RZOM01001587.1:0-891 GCF_003999175.1 Mesorhizobium sp. M7A.F.Ca.ET.027.03.2.1
ACCCACAAGTTCGCCAACCGGGCCGACGACATCGACCAGACGATCAAGGACGCAAAGCAGCTCGCGCAACGGCTCAACGATGCCTCGGTGCGGGTCGATGGCATTCTTGCCAAGGTCGATACCTTGCTCGGGTCGGGGCAGGCCGACGGCTTGATGGCCGATGCCAGGAACACGCTGAAGTCGTTCAAGCAGGTGGCCGACACGCTGAATTCGCGCCTTGGCGTCATCACCGACAATCTGGCGCGCTTCTCGGGACAGGGGCTTTCGAACGTCGAGGCTTTGGTGCAGGACAGCCGCCGTTCGATCAGCCGCATCGAAGAGGCGGTGACCGATCTCAGCCGCAATCCGCAGCGCATCCTTTCGGGTGGCGACGGCGAGGTTCGGCAATTCGATGGCAGAGCGCGGCGTTGACTTCGGCGACGGCGCGCCCCAGAAACATGAGCCGCGAAAGCGGGTCGATCTTACGATCCGGGGACAACGGGGATCGCGCGTGAAGTCTGTGTGGGTGAAAACGGGCGGGTTGACATCGGCTGCGGCACTGCTTGCCTTGACGCTGGCCGGCTGCGCGGCGTTGGGCGGCAAGCCCGCGCCGCTCGATACGTTCGAACTGTCGGCGCCTTCGGTCGACGCGCATGGCCATAGCCGCCGCCAGATCCTGATCGCGCAGCCGTCGGCGCTCAAGGCGCTGGACAGCCAGAACATCGTCATCAAGCCGTCGGATCGCTCGATCCAGTATCTCAAGGGCGCGCAATGGGCCGACCGGCTGCCGTTGATCGTGCAGGCGCGGCTGGCCGAGACCTTCCAGCGTTCAGGCAGCTTTGCCGGCGTCGGCAAGCCGGGCGAGGGCCTGGCGATCGACTATCAGGTGATCGTCGAAATCCGGTCCTTCGA
>NZ_RZOM01001588.1:0-889 GCF_003999175.1 Mesorhizobium sp. M7A.F.Ca.ET.027.03.2.1
CAACTGAAAGGAGCCGGAAAAGTCTTGGTCCAAGCCAAGCAGGATACGCAGCGTCGTGGTTTTGCCGCAGCCCGACGGTCCCAGCAAGCAGGCGAATTCGCCTTGCCGGACCTCGAAGGAAAGGTCCTGAAGCGCCGTGATCGAGACGCCTCGCGTGGACCTGAAGGTCTTTTCGGCGATGTCGACCTTAAGCGGGACGACGGCGCCAACGGGTTGCATGTCGTTCAACGGGCTGCACCAGGAGAAGTTCAATGACAAGCATCACCGCCACGAAAGCCAGCGTGTAGGCAAGGATGGCGGCGACATCGAAGAGCTGGAAATAGAGATGGATCTGGAAGCCGACACCGTTCGAGCGGCCGAGCAGTTCGACGACCAGGACGATCTTCCAGATGAGGGCAATGCCGGATCGCGATGCGGCGGCAAGATAGGGCTGCAATTGCGGCAGCAGGATATGGCGGATGCGTTCAAGGCGGCCGAAGCGATAGACGGTGGCCATTTCGGCGTAACTTGGATCAAGCGCCCTGGCGCCTTCGCGCATCGTCACCACGACATTCGGGATCTTGTTCACCGCCACCGCGCCGATCGCCGCCGCCTCGTTGAGGCCGAACCAGATGTAGCCGAGGACGATGACCACCAACGCCGGGATGTTGAGGAACAGGATCACCCACGGGTTGAAAAAACGGTCGACGCGACGATGGCTGCCGAGCAAAACGCCGATGACGGATCCGATGATCATGGCGACGATATATGCCGCGGCGACCCGGCCGAGGGTCACGCCGAGATGGTAAAAAAGCTCGCCGCTCGCAGCCTCCCTGAGAAGCACCTGCCAGACCTGCCCAGGCCCTGGAAAGGCACGGCTTGGCCAGACACTTGCCGCAAGGTTCCACAG
>NZ_RZOM01001589.1:0-889 GCF_003999175.1 Mesorhizobium sp. M7A.F.Ca.ET.027.03.2.1
GAGTCGGTGGCCTCGCCCGTCGCTGTGGTGCCACGGCCGGAACAGAGCGCCCGTCGGCCGCCGGTCCAGGAGCTTCCGGTGTTTGCGGCGCTAGACCTTGGCACCAACAATTGCCGGCTGCTGGTGGCCGTGCCGACGCGGCATGGCCAGTTCCGCGTCATCGACGCTTTTTCGCGCATCGTCCGGCTGGGCGAGGGGCTCACCGCCAATGGCCGGCTCGGCCAGCCGGCGATGGACCGCGCGGTCGAGGCGCTGAAAATCTGCGGCGACAAATTGCGCAACCGCAAGATCAGAAAAGCCCGGCTGATCGCCACCGAGGCCTGCCGCACGGCCGAAAACGGCGTCGAGTTCATCGACCGCGTGGAACGCGAGGCCGGCCTGAAGCTTGAGATCATCGACCGCCAGACCGAAGCGCGGCTGGCGGTGTCCGGCTGCGGCTCGCTGGTCGAGCGCGACACCCAAGGCGTCGTCCTGTTCGATATCGGCGGCGGCTCGTCCGAAATCGCGCTCATCGATCTCGCCGGCCGCCGTTCGCCGAGGCTGGCCAATCATATCGTGTCGTGGACGTCGCTGCCGGTCGGCGTCGTCTCGCTGGCCGAGCGCTTTGGCGGCCGCACGGTGACGCGCGAGATCTTCGCCGCCATGGTCGACGACGTTGCCGGCCGGCTGGCCAGCTTCGACGGTCGCGATCGGCTGAGCCATCTCAAGGCCAGTCCGAATTTCCATCTGCTGGGCACGTCCGGAACCGTGACGACGCTGGCCGGCGTTCACCTTGAGCTCGAACGCTACGATCGCCGCCGTGTCGACGGGCTGTGGATGGACCGCGACAGCGTCGATCGCATGGTCGAAAGACTGGTTGGCTGGGATTTCCAGCAGCGCTGCGCCAACC
>NZ_RZOM01000158.1:0-8130 GCF_003999175.1 Mesorhizobium sp. M7A.F.Ca.ET.027.03.2.1
CGGCCGCGTCGTGCTGGCAAGGGGCGATGCCACCGATTTCGATGCCCGTGCACTCTTCGGTGTCGAACGCTTCGACCGTGTCTTCGTGTCCTATTCGCTGTCGATGATCCCCGGTTGGGAAAAAACTGTGTCGGCAGCGCTTGCCGCCCTGTCGCCGAACGGTTCGCTGCACATCATCGATTTCGGCCAGCAGGAAGGCCTGCCCGGCTGGTTCCGGACCTTGCTGCGCGGCTGGCTGAAAAAATTCCACGTCGCGCCGCGTGAATCGTTGCGCGAAGTGCTGGAATCGGAATCTCGGCGAACCAGCGCAAGCTTCCGTTTCCGTACGCTTTATCGCGGCTATGCCTGGCTGGCGGTTATCAAGATCACTTCCTGAATATTGCCGTGGGAAAGGCACATAAAGGCGAAGCAGCCACGATCCGTTGGATCAACGTTGCCTTATGACCCCGAGAGCGGTACACTATCTCACATGCATGGAAGCATGTGGTGATCATCGGCTTCAGGGCTGAATGGCTGCGGGCCTTCTTCGTGGAAGACACCCATTCTCGCAACATTCCGTCCGATCTCGAAAGCCGTTTGTTCCGCAAGCTCCAGATGATTGACGACGCGATGATCGATCAGGATTTGCGTGTGCCGCCCAGCAATCATTTCGAGAAGCTGCGCGGCATTCTCGAAGGCTTCCATTCAATACGCGTCAACAAGCAATGGCGGCTGATCTTCCGCTGGGACGGCGGCCGCGGTGAGGCGTCGGACATCTATCTCGACGACCACAGCTATAGATGAGGTGAGAACATGTTGATGACCGCACGCAAGCCGGCAACGGTTGGCGAAATTCTCACGGAAGAATTCATGCAGCCGCTTGGCCTGACGCAGGCGGCTTTGGCCGAGGCGATGGGGGTCCAGCGCAAGCATGTGAACGAATTGTGCAACGACCGCCGCAACGTGACGGCGGCGACCGCGCTTATTCTGGCGCGGGTGTTCGGCAACAGCCCGGACTTCTGGTTGAACGTCCAGCGCCGCAGCGATCTTTGGCAGGTCATGAACTCGCCCGACGAGCGGGCGCGAGTTGATCGCGCCAAGCCATTGGCGACAGCTGCATAGCAAGAGTTGCGCCGCGCTAATGCAGCGCCTTGATCAGCGCCCCCAACATCGTCTGCGGCCGGTAGCCGAGCTTGGCAGGCGTCAGCCCTAGCCGCACCACCACCAACTGCTCAGAAGGGATGATGGCGACCGTCTGCCCGTCATGGCCTTCCATCCAATACGTGTCCTTGGGCAGGCCTGCCGCGACGCCGGCGCCGGGGTTTTCCTCATCGCCCGGGGCCTCGATCCACAACTGACCCTTGCCATAGACCTTCGAGGCGGATGCCGGCTCGCGCATCCAGTCGACGAAACCGGTTGGCAGGATCTGGTTGCCGTTCCACACCCCGCCCTGCAGCAGGAACTGGCCGAAGCGCGCCCAGTCATGCGCGGTCGCGTAAAGATAGGACGAGCCGACGAAGGTGCCCTGCTCGTCGGTCTCGAGCACCGCGCTATGCATGCCAAGCGGCTCGAACAGGGCGTTGCGCGGCCATGTCAGCGCCTTGGCCTTGTCGCCGACCGCGTCCTGCCAGAGCCGCGACAGCATCACCGCTGTGCCGCTCGAATAGGAAAACTGTTTGCCGACCTCTGCAGCCAGCGGCTTGGATTCGGCAAAGCCCGCCATGTCCGGCTCGAGATAGAGCATACGCGTGACGTCGGCGACGTCGCCATAATCCTCGTTGAACTCCAGCCCGCTCGACATCGCCATCATGTCGGCAAGGCTGATCGCGGCGCGGCCGTCCGCCTTCCACGGGGCAAACAGGTTTTTGTCGTCGAAAGCCATCTTGCCGTCCTTGACCAACGTACCGACGATGGCGGCGTTCACCGTCTTCGTCATCGACCAGCCGAGCAGCGGCGTCTTGGCGGAAAAGCCCTCGCCGTAGCGCTCGGCGACGACGCGGCCATTCTTGACCACCACCACCGCCCGCATGCCGGTGCCGGTCAGCGCCGCATCGTCGAGCAGTTTGGCAACAACCGGATCCTGCGATGCCTCAACCCGCTCGCCTTCCGGCCACAGGTCGCCCATGGTGGCCGCCGACGGCTCCGCTTGGATCGCGGTCCGCCGCGCCTTGCCGACATCGCCGTCCGGAACCGAAGCGCAGCCAAGCCCGTCGCGGGCGACAGCGACGCTCTTGCCGAGGAACCCGAACAGGCCGGCAGACACCGTTCCCCTGTTCTTGTCCACCGAAACACGCATTAACCGCAGCAGGGGATGCCCGGGCGCCTGCACGTCGACGGCCAGCACCTCATTGGCGTCCCGGCCGGCGATGAAGACATTCGAGCAGACGATCTTGGCCGAATAGCCGGAACCGACGCGGATCAATTCGGGCGGCGCGATGTATAGCCACGCAAACAGCGCGGCGACCGCCAGCACGATCAGACCAAGCAGCCATCTGACGATCTTGACGACGATCCGCATTTATTTCCTCCGGGCCCTGCGCGACCCCTTATGTCATCGATTTGCCGCCATTGCTTCCGCAAATCACAATGCTTGTCGAGCGCCATCAACGGATTATCAACCATGATCGGCGATCACAGGATATGCTGAGCGATGCTGTGGGGCGATCGCTCGGAGGGGGCCCAATCACAAGCCGGCCATCAGGTATAGACCCATCAGCGACCGGCTGAATCCGGCTCGGGAATTGCGATGCGCCGTCTTGCGGGCCTCATTATGCTAGCGCTGCTTGGCGCGTGCTCGACAGTAGACGATCTCTCGCCACTGTCGCCGTCGGCGTCGAGCAGCCCGACGGTCACTGTCCGGGCGCCGCGCTTTGCCGATTCCAAGCCGCATGAATGGGAGAGCGGCGCGCCGTGGAACTATGCCGTCCACGGCACCGATGTTTCCAAATACCAGACCTCGGTCGACTGGCCGGCGGCCAAGGCCAGCGGCATCTCCTTCGCCTTCATCAAGGCGACCGAGGGCGGCGATCGCTTCGATGAATACTTCAACGAGCATTGGACCCGGACCAAAGCTACGGGCGTTCCCCGCGCCGCCTATCACTTCTACTATTTCTGCACCCCGGCTGCCGTGCAGGCGCGCTGGTTCATCCGCAACGTCCCCGTCGATCGCTCGGCGATGCCGCCGGTCCTCGACATGGAATGGAACCCACAATCGCCGACCTGCAGGCTGCGTCCCGACGCCGCCACGGTGCGCGCGGAGATGACCACCTTCCTCGAGATCGTCGAACGCCACTACGGCAAGAAGCCGATCATCTACACCTCGGTCGACTTCTTCGACGACAACGGCCTGGCGGGGTTTCGCGGCTATCCGTACTGGCTGCGTTCTGTCGCCGGCCATCCACGTGAGAAATACGGCAGCCACCCCTTCACATTCTGGCAGTACACAGGAACCGGGATCATTCCGGGCATGACCGGCAAGGCCGACATCAACGTCTTCAACGGCAGTGAAGCCACCTGGAACAAGTGGCTGCGGCAGAACACCCGTTGACACCGGTTCAACGGCAGCACCGCCCTGGATCAATCACTCCAGCAGAGCTTCCGTTGAACCGGTTCAACGGCAGCACCGCCATGGATCAAATCACTCCAGCAGAGCTTCCGTTGAACCGGTGCAACGGCAGCGAGTCCGTCCGAGATAAGAAGCTCCGCAGAACACCGTTGTCGCCAGTGCAACGGCACAGAAGATAAGGGGCTGCGGCACAAGAACCGTTGACACAGGGCCTGCCGCCTGCTTTTCGACACAGCCAGCGGTGAAGAGTGCAGCCGCCGGCAATTCAGGGCGTTGGGCCTCCGGGGGAGCACAACAACTGCCCGCTATTCGTTTCGAGAGGAAGCTGATGCGACTGCGTTTCCAAGTCCTCGCGGCTGCGCTGACCCTGTGCGCCACGGCCTTGCCGGCAATGGCGCAGGAATGCGGCGGCGACTTCGAAGCCTGGAAGCAGGGCGTCGCCGCGGAAGCCAAGGCGGCCGGCGTCGGCACTGTCGGTCTCGACGCCCTTGAAGCGGCAACCTTCGACGACAAGGTGTTGGCACGCGACCGCGCCCAGGGCGTCTTCACCCAAACCTTTGTCGAGTTTTCCAACCGCATGATCTCGGCCTATCGCCTGAAGCAAGGTGCGGCGAACATGAAGAAATACGCGGATGTCTTCGCCCGCGCCGACCAGCAGTTCGGCGTTCAGGCGCCGATCATCGCCGCCTTCTGGGCGCTGGAGACCGATTTCGGCGCCGTGCAGGGCGACTTCCACACGCTGAGCGCCCTGGTGACGCTGTCGCATGATTGCCGGCGCCCGCAACTGTTTCGGCCTCAGTTGATACCGCTTCTGCAATTGATCGATCGCGGCGTGCTGCCGGCCGATGTCAGGGGCGCCTGGGCCGGCGAGATCGGCCAGACGCAGATCCTGCCCTCAGATTATCTGGCACGCGGCGTCGACGGCGACGGCGACGGCAAGATCGACCTGCGCGGCAGCGTGCCCGATGTGATCATGACCACCGCCAACAAAGTGCTGTCGCGCGGCTGGAAACGCGACCAGCCCTGGATCCAGGAAGTCCGCGTGCCCGAAGACATGCCGTGGGACCAGACCGGTCGCACCAACAAGCTGCCGCTGTCGCAGTGGGCGCAATGGGGCGTCACCTACCCCAGCGGCGCGCCGCTGGTCGACAACGGCCTCAAGGCAGGCTTGGCGCTGCCGATGGGCCGTAAGGGGCCCGCCTTCCTCGCTTATGACAATTTCGACGTCTATCTTGAGTGGAACCAGTCCTTCACCTATGCGCTGACCGCGGCCAACCTCGCCGCCAGGTTGGCGGGAGAAAAACAGTTCGATCCGCGCAATCCCGAGACTGGCCTCAACAACGAGCAGATGAAGGCGCTGCAGACCAAGCTCGAAGTCAGAGGCTACGATGTCGGCACTGTCGACGGCATTTTGGGTACCAACACCCGCGAGGCGATCCGCAAGGAGCAGATGCGGCTAGGCCTGCCGGTGGATGGCTGGCCGACGCCGGAGCTGCTGGGGAAATTGTAGCTCCTCTTCCTTCTCCCCCTTGTGGGAGAAGGTGGATCGGCGCGTAGCGCCGAGACGGATGAGGGGTGTTCCAGCGGAGTGAGGCGTTGGCGTTCCCTGGACCACCCCTCATCCGACCTCGCTTCGCGAGGCCACCTTCTCCCGCAAGGGGAGAAGGAAGAAACTTAGTCCGCCATTGTCTCCAAACTCGCAAACCCCTGCGGCGCGTCGCCCTCGTCGAACGGCGTCGTCACCTCGACGAAGGTGTCGGGGTAAAAGCCGTTGAAGCGGGTCCGCAGCGAGAGCGAATAGGCGCCGATATGGCCGATCTCGATCCAGTCGCCGGTATCGACCGTTTCCGGCAGCCAGAACGGCCGCGACAGGATGTCGACGGAATCGCAGGTCGCCCCGCAGACCTTGAACGGCACGATGTTCTTCTCCTCGCCATTGCGCGAGCGGATCGCCGGATCAGGAATGAAGCGCGCCGGCAGCGTGATCTTTCCGGTCCATGAATCCGACAGCGACGCCCAGATGCCGTCATTGATGTAGAGCCGCTTGCCCTTGCGCAGCAGCACCCGCACGATCAGCGACAGGCAGCGCGCCACGATCACGCGGCCCGGCTCGGCCACCAGCGGCATCTGGTCGAACTGATACTCTTTCAGATCGCCCGAAAGCCGCGACATGATCTGGCCGAGCGACGGCATCTCGATCTGCTTGCGGTTGGGGTCATGGCCGTATTCGGCGGGGAAACCGCCGCCGACGTCGAGCCCGGCAATATCGAAGGTCAGCCGGTTGCGCACCCAATCGGCGGAAGCCAGTGCCCGCTCATAGGTGTCGGGATCCTCGATCTGACTGCCGACATGGAAACACAGGCCAACCTTGTAGCCGGTGCGGTTCAGCCGCTCGGCCAGTTCGACGGCATAGGCCGGCCCGGCGCCGAACTTCTTCGACAGTTCGTAGGCGGCATGGCCCTTGGTCTGCACCCGCACGAACACGCTGATCGAGCCCGGGTCGATGTCGAGTGCCCGCACCACTCGCGTCAGCTTGGTGATCTCGTCCTCGTGATCCAGCGAAATGACGCGGATGGCGTATTTCTCCAGCGCCAGCTTGATGTCCGACTGCGCCTTGACCGGATGCATGTAGAGCATCTCGGCATCGGGAGAGACGGCACGCACGGCAGCGAACTCGCCCGGCGAAGCGACGTCGAAAGCCTTAACGCCGGCTTCGACCAGCGTCTTCAGCACGATCTGCTCGCCATTGGTCTTGACCGCATAGGCGGTCTTGCCCGGGAACATGCCCATGAATTGCCTGGCATCCGCCATCAGCACCTGGGGGCGGAAGCAATAGACCGGATCGTCCGGGCGAAGCGCCAGTGCCGCCTCGCGGGCATTCTCGAATCGCTGCATCGACGAATCCTTGATCTAGCCTGCGCACAATTAATCCAAGCTAGCGGCTAATGAAAACAATTCTGTGTCTCGTACGGCTGACGCTGGGGCGCTAGGTCTTGGCGGCAGGCGTTTGCCTCAATCACGTTTCGGGTGGCCCTTGTCTCCGAACCGGATATGGCTTCTGCCTGACTGGCATACGTCTGGGAGGGCGACTCACATGGCAATGGCCGCGACATCCGCACCACGCGGGCCGATGGCGCTCAAGGATTGGGGGCAACTCCTGCTGCTCGGCGCGATCTGGGGCGGCTCGTTCTTCTTTGCGCGCATCGCGGTGGCGGAACTCCCCCCGCTGGTGCTGGTGCTGTTTCGCGTCGCCATCGCCGCGATTGCGCTGCAGATCTATCTCGGTCTGCGTGGCCCGTCCTTTCGCCTCGCGCTTCCGCATGCCGGCCTGTTCTTCCTGCTGGCGCTCACCAACAATGTCGTGCCCTTCTCGCTGATCTTCGCCGGCCAGACGGAGCTCGGAGCCGGCATCGCCTCGGTGCTCAACGCGACAACGCCGTTCTGGACGTTGATCCTCGCCAACGCGCTGACATCGGACGAAAAGCTGTCCTGGAACAAGCTCGCCGGCATTGCGCTCGGCATCGCCGGCACGGCTGTCATGATCGGCCCCGGCCTGCTTGCCGGGCTCGGCGGCCCGGTCTGGGCCAAATTCGCGCTGATCGGGGCTTCGCTGTCCTATGCCGTCGCGCTGATGGTTGCCCGCCGCTTCAGGGGCGTGCCCTCGCCGATCATCGCCACCGGACAGTTGACGGCATCGACCATCATCATGATCCCGATCGTGCTCTTCACCTACGGTCCATCCGGCCTGTTCTCGGCCTCGCCGCCGGTCTGGGCGGCGGTGCTGGCACTGGCGCTGCTGTCGACCGCCTTCGCCTACATCCTCTATTTCAACCTCGTCGCCTCGGCCGGCGCCACCAATGCCTCGCTGGTCACGCTTGTCGTACCGGCCAGCGCAATGCTGCTCGGCTTCCTGTTCCTTGGCGAGCGGCTGGAACTGTTCGAAATCGGCGGCGTGGTGCTGATCGCGCTCGGCCTCGTCACCATTGACGGGCGGTTGTTCGGCCGACGTTAGAGCGCCGCGCGTCCACTGGACGCGCAAAGGATGCTCTAACCACCCAATTGCCCCCCGCATCGCGAAAGTTGAATTCGGCTTCCGCAGCGGTAGCGCTGCCATGACACGGCAGCGACACGAGTCGGCCACATTTTATTCACAGGCCTGAAGCCGGTTTTTGCTTAGGAGTTTCAAAGCCTAACGGCAAAAGACATGTCGCGGATTTCACAATCACGTCGCAATGCAGCACATTTTCCGCTTGCCTGTGGCACAAATGAACCTAGACTCCGTGACATAGCTCTTTAAGAGGAGGCTATGTCATGGGACTCACGAGGCCTATCAACGCATTGATGATCTGTGCTGCGTTCGCCTTTATCGGAGCCCTTATTATGGGCTTCCTTCCCTGACCGCCAAAGCGGGGAAGACCAGCACCCAAATAGTCCAACCAATTCAAAAGGCCGGGTTTTTCCCGGCCTTTTGTCGTTCAACCCACTCTCATGCCGCGGCTGATCCGGCGGCCGCCGCCTCGTGCGAGCGGATGCCGATCATATGACAGATGGCAAAGACCAGATCGGCGCGGTTCATGGTGTAGAAG
>NZ_RZOM01001590.1:0-885 GCF_003999175.1 Mesorhizobium sp. M7A.F.Ca.ET.027.03.2.1
GCGTGCAGATGTAGAGCGTGTCGCCGATCTTCAGCGGCGTCACCTGATAGGTGGTCTCGCCGACATCGTCGGGACCCTTCACGTCGCCGGTCTGGTAGGTCCAGGCGGGCTGCAGCTTGGCGACATTGTCCGGTGTGATCTGGTCGAGCGGCGAATAGCGCTGGCCGAACTGCGTGCGGCCGTAATAGTGCCATTCGCCGGCCGGCACATCATTGCCGAGATTGGCGTTGGCGACCACCTTGTCGGTGCCGAGTTCGCCGGCAATATCCTTCGGATCCGAAGTCATCGAATAACCGGCGACGGCTAATGATGCCAGCACGGCAAGGATCAGCGGCGCGCGTGCGTCAGGACCGACAAGACCCCGCCTCGCCCACGGCATCAGCAGCCACAAAGCGAGAAGCACGATGATGCCGCCGCGAGGCCCGAGTTCCCACCAGTCGAAGCCGGTTTCCCAGACCGCCCAGGCCAACGTGCCGAGCACGATCACCGCGTAGAGCCACAAAGCAGTCGACCTGCGCCGGTAAAGCAGCCAGGCGGCGATCAGGAAGGCAAGGCCAGCAACGACATAGTACCAGCTGCCGCCC
Source organism: Mesorhizobium sp. M7A.F.Ca.ET.027.03.2.1 (assembly GCF_003999175.1). Lineage (NCBI taxonomy): Bacteria > Pseudomonadati > Pseudomonadota > Alphaproteobacteria > Hyphomicrobiales > Phyllobacteriaceae > Mesorhizobium > Mesorhizobium sp. M7A.F.Ca.ET.027.03.2.1. Next base: position 585 of record NZ_RZOM01001590.1, read on the forward strand.
AGCATCGCCAGGCGGATACCGCCGCCGCCGAGTGCCAGGCCGATGAGGAAAAGAATGAGGGAGGTGATGGTGACAGCCAAGATGATCCTCCTTCGACTGTTGCGCTTTGCGGCGCTGCCATGGCAACCCGGCATTGCGTCGCTGCCCGAAGCACAACTTTCTCCCGACGGTCCCGCCTGTCAAGCATGGGCCTCAAGCGCAGGCGGTAATGGTCCATCGCCATTGGGATAACATCGACCGCACTGGGAGCGTGGGCAGCAATCGGGCACTTTAGCGGAACAAAACGTAGACAGTTCTGGTC
>NZ_RZOM01001591.1:0-884 GCF_003999175.1 Mesorhizobium sp. M7A.F.Ca.ET.027.03.2.1
GCCGTACATGTATCGCGCCGTCGACACCGGGCTTCGCACCATCGACGTGCGCACACTGACGGAGGCGGCACAGATCCTTGGTGCTGGTTGGGGGACGATCATCACCCGTGTCATCCTGCCCAACGTGCTGATCGCGGTGCTCTCGGGCGCCTTCCTCACCTTCGCCATCGTCATCGGCGAATTCACCATGGCCAGCCTGCTCAACCGGCCGGCCTTCGGCCCCTATCTGCAGAATATCGGCGCCAACCGCGCCTATGAGCCGGCGGCACTTGCCATCATCGCCTTCGCCATCACCTGGGGCTGCATGTCGCTGATCCAGATACTGTCCCGCTTCGCGCCGAAATCGGCGAACCGCCCAAATTGATCGAGAGAACCACGCCATGGCCGACCCATTCCTCTCCATCCAGCACGTTCGAAAATCCTTCGGCGCCACAACGGTGGTCGAGGACTTCAATCTTGACGTCGAGCGCGGCGAATTCGTCTCCTTCCTCGGCCCGTCCGGCTGCGGCAAGACCACCGTGCTGCGCATGGTGGCGGGCTTCGAGGAGCCGAGCGCGGGCACGATCGTCGTCGGCGGCAAGGACATTACGAGGTTGAAACCCAACCAGCGCAATGTCGGCATGGTGTTCCAGGCCTATGCGCTGTTTCCGAACCTGACCGTGGCGCAGAATATCGGCTTTGGCCTGAAGGTCGCCGGCATGCCCAGGGCGGACATCGATGCTCGTGTCGCCGAAATGCTCGGCATCATCAAGCTGCCGCAGATGGCGGATCGCTATCCCTACCAGCTCTCGGGCGGCCAGCAGCAGCGTATCGCATTGGCCCGCGCTATCGCGCCGAAGCCGAAGCTGCTGCTGCTCGACGAGCCGCTGTCGGCGCTCGACGCC
>NZ_RZOM01001592.1:0-882 GCF_003999175.1 Mesorhizobium sp. M7A.F.Ca.ET.027.03.2.1
GGCCAGGATCGGCGCCATCCTGTCGGCCATCTCCCATGCAGTCGCCAGCTCTTTCGACGCCTGCACGCCGGACTGGGTCAGCATCTCGTTGATCGTGAAGTCGCCATCATCCTTCCATGAGGTCCGGAGGCGGTCGATGAGATAGAGCCGCAGTTTTTCAACGGCTCCGTCATTCAGATCGGACCGGCTCGCAAGCAGCAGAATAAGGTATGCGCGGACCTCCTGTATGCCCGCCCTTGGCACCCTTACCGGGACCTGGATCAGCTTATCCAAATAGTCGGTGATGTGGCGCTGCGAGGGGCTGTTGAAGTGTTGACTGACGGCATGTCGGATCATGTCCTCGTCGGCGGCTACGACGAATGCACTGTTGGGCATGAACAGGAAAAGCCGCACGGCCTCCATGGTCTCTATGGCGTTTCGGGGCAAACAGCGGTCGAGGTTGTCGATGAAGACGACCATCGTTTTCCCGAGGTCCTGGAGAACAGCTTTGAATTCGGCACGAAATGCGTCGATCTCATCGGGCGGACCCTTCTCTTCCGCCTCGCGCAAGAGCGATGCACCGCGTGACTGGACGTCAGAGGCGGCATCCTTGACGGCTTCGAGGTTCGTGTCCTCTTGCGAACCCGAAAAAAGCGCGCCAGCGGCTGTCACACCTTTGGAAATCGCCCCGAAGGTGGGCACACCCATTGCCCAGGCGCCGGCCTCCAGCGCCACGCCCAAAAACCGTAGTTTGTTCACGCGCCCGATCAAGGATTTCGCTCTGTCCTTGAGGGCAGGCGGGGCCGCCTTTACAAGCGCACCGGAGATCACACTCATCAGTGCGGCGCGCGCGTCATCAAAGTCCTGATACATCCAAGCATCGAACTTGATGACGAGATAGCG
>NZ_RZOM01001593.1:0-879 GCF_003999175.1 Mesorhizobium sp. M7A.F.Ca.ET.027.03.2.1
GAAATCGCCTTCCTGGCCGAGCGGAATGCAGCCGAGATGGGTGCAGACCTGAACCATCACCATCCAGGCTTCCTTGCCGGGTGTGGTGCGGTTGGCGTCGGTCGCCGGTGCATCGGCCGGCAGATTGGCGTTGCGGGCGATCGGGTCCTTGAGATCGGCCAGCTTGACGGCCTCCCCGTCCTTCATTTCCTGTTCGGTGCGGTTGCGGACCACGACCGGCTTGCCGCGCCATTTGACGATCAGCGACATGCCCGGCGTCAGCGAGGCGACGTCGACTTCGACGGAAGCGAGCGCCAGCGTCGAGGCATCGGGGCGCATCTGGTCGATGAACGGCCACGCGAAGGCACCCGCGCCGACCACTGCGGCCATGCCGGTGGCGACGTAGAGAAAATCACGACGGTTGGGATCCTGGGTGTCGGTTGCGCTCACGGGTGCCTGATCCTTTCGCCTCTTCCGTGCCGGTGGCTGAGCTTTGTTCCCCGCTCAATTACGCCAACCCGACAGCGCATGGCGAACAGGCTTGCGAATTCCTCCGGCATTTGGACTTCGGTTTATGCGTGAAGCCCGTTTTTGTCCAGACGGGTGAAGGCACAAGGGCAGATTGTCGCGGGGACAAAATCCGCCACCGCTCAACGCGACGCCGGATAGCCGCCAAACATCGCTAAACAACCGGGAAACAACCGCAAATCCGACGCCCCTGTTCGGCTCGACACAAGGCGCCAGCCGGGTCTATCCTTGCCATCATGGCACACGTCATAGACCGCGACACCTGGTCTGTTCGCTCCGACCATTGGAAGGGCGAATTGCAATGTGGCGCCTACGGCTCCAACTCCTGCCTGATCTTCAACTATTTGCCTGGCGTCGGCGGCGGCCCCCGCC
>NZ_RZOM01001594.1:0-878 GCF_003999175.1 Mesorhizobium sp. M7A.F.Ca.ET.027.03.2.1
GGTGACGGGAAGGCCAAGCGGGGTGCCTGCGGCAGGGGGCGCGATTGCGGAGCCCTAATGCTCGATCGGCCCCTTGGCCATCACGAGAGCCGTGCCGGCGGTGGTCGGGCGTTCGATCATGCGCCGCACGCGGGGCGGTTCGTCGCCGCTGTGCAGGGCCCGCACGCGTTCGCCGATGACGGCGTCGGCATGGGTTATGCGTCCATTGTGCCTGATATATTCGATCCAGGTCGGCGTGTGATAATGCTCGATCCATACGGTGGGATTCTCGAGATCGCGCGCCAGCGTCCAGTTGCGGGCGCCGTCACGACGGCGGATGCGGCCGCGTTCGGCCATGATGGCGAGGAACTCCGGTTCATCCTCGTGCCGGATCACATACTCGATCATGATGGCGATGGGACCGCTGCGCGGCTTCAGGTCAAGCGCCAAATGCGGTTCCTTGAAGCGATTGAGCGGATCGAGGTTGAGCACCTGCTGTTGCGGTAGCGGGAGCAAAAGACCGATGGCGCCGCCGGCCAGCATGGCGACGCTGGCTGCGATCAGCGCGGCTTCGGCGCCGTGCGCATCGGCGACGACACCCCAGATCCAGCTGCCGAGCGCGATGCCGCCGAAGGTCGCGGTCTGGTAGACCGACAGCACCCGGCCGACCACCCAGCGCGGCGTCGCCATCTGCACCGTGACGTTGAAATGCGAAAGCGCGATCACCCAGCAGGCGCCGCCGACAAGCAGGCCGAGCGACGTCTGCCAGGCATGCTGGCTGACGGCGGCATTGAAGGCGCAGACAGCGAAGCCGGCGAAAGCACAGCGCACCATCGTCTCGCTGGAGAGCAACTGCCGCAGCCTGACGCTGATCAAGGCGCCGCCGACCGCGCCGATAC
>NZ_RZOM01001595.1:0-875 GCF_003999175.1 Mesorhizobium sp. M7A.F.Ca.ET.027.03.2.1
GGTTCGAACCGCATCGCCGCCGTATTCCAGGAACCGACCCTGCTGCCGTGGCGAACGGTGGAACAGAATGTCAGGCTGGCGTTGCCGAAAAGCTTGAGAGCGAAAAGTCTGGACGGGCTGTTCGACACGCTCGGCCTCGCCGGCATGCGCTCGCTCTATCCTGCCGAACTGTCGCTCGGCCTTGCGCGCAGGGCAGCACTTGCCAGGGCTTTCGCCACCGAGCCGGCGGTGCTTTTCCTGGACGAACCTTTTGTCTCGCTCGACGAACAGACCGCCGAGCGGCTTCGGCATCTGCTTTTGACCGTGTGGTCGGCACGGCCAACGACCGCCTTGATGGTGACGCACAATCTACGCGAGGCACTGATGCTGTCGGACCGCATCATCGTGCTCGCGCCACGGCCAACCCATGTGCTCGGCGTGTTCGACGTACGGCTGCCACGGCAACATCGCAATTCGCAGGTGATGAGCGACCTCCTGCGGTCGTTCCATCATAGATTTCCGGACGTCACCTGATCGCCTGCAGGCGAGATGCATATCGGAGACCTTCATGTCGATCGATCGGCTAAGACGCAGGCTTGTGAGTGGCTTCACCTGCACCGCTGCCAGCGCCGCCTTGCTGCCATGCTGCCTCGGACGAGCCGTTCTGGCCGCAGGCGGCAGCTTGCGGTTCTCGACCAGGCAAATCGCCGACGGCGTCTTCGCCTTCCAGGGCGCGGATGAATTGATGACCGCCGCCAACAACGGTGCGATCTGCAATCTGGGCGCCGTCATCGGCACCGATGCGGTTGCCGTCATCGACAGCGGTGGCAGCCTGATCGAGGCGCACGCCTTTCTCGCCGCGATCGGAAAGCTGACAGCAAAGCCGGTTCGCTTCC
>NZ_RZOM01001596.1:0-874 GCF_003999175.1 Mesorhizobium sp. M7A.F.Ca.ET.027.03.2.1
TAACCATGCGGCTTTTCAACCGTGCCATAGTCCTTGCTGACCTTGGCCCAGATCGGCTCATCGCCCATGACATCGGCGTCGGTGGCATCGACGATGAAGGAGACGCGGCGCAGCTTTGGCCCCTCGGCCTGTTCCTTGGCAGCGGCCTCGCGGCCGATGAAGTCGTTCTTCTCGAGCTTGATGAAGCGGTCCATCGCGCCTTCGAACGGTCCATAGATCGGCCGCAACTCGCGGAACCAGGTCGGAAAATTCTTTTCGAGGCGCATGGAGAGCAGCGCGCGCATGCCGAAATCGACAAGGCCGAATTCCTCGCCTGCGTCCTTGATCGCTTTGTAAACCAGGCGCTCGTAGGCCGGTGCCATCCAGATTTCATAGCCGAGGTCGCCGGTGTAGGTGATGCGGTTGACCATGCAAGGCGCCCCGCCAACCGCCATCTCGCGGAAATCCATGAAGCGGAAGGCTTTTGTCGAGACATCGACATCGACCAATTTCTGCAGCAAGTCACGTGACTTCGGCCCTGCGATCGACAGGCCGACCAGCGTCTGGTCGAAGCGGTGGATGCGCACCGTTCCGTCCTTCGGTAGATGCTTCTCGAACCAGCGCATGTGGTATTTCTGCGCCGCCGAGGAACCCCAGATCATGAAGCGGTCTTCTGCCGCCTTGGCGATGGTGAAGTCGCCAATCAGCTTGCCGAATTCGTTGAGCATCGGCGTCAGCACGATGCGGCGGGTCTTCGGCATGCGGTTGGTCATCAGCCGGTTGAGGAAATCCTCGGCTGCGGGTCCCGAGACTTCGTATTTGGCAAAATTGGCGATCTCGGTGACACCGACACGCTCACGCGTGGCGCGCACTTCCTCGCCGATCGGCCCAAAAT
>NZ_RZOM01001597.1:0-870 GCF_003999175.1 Mesorhizobium sp. M7A.F.Ca.ET.027.03.2.1
GCGCGGCCAGTCGCCATGCGATTGCATGTAGCCGCGCACCACCTCCTCCGCCGCTGCCTTGCCCAGATCATAGGCGGTCGGCCTCGGCATGGTGCGCGGGTCCGAGGTGAACAGGTTGCGGCCGGTGGGCAGAACGTCCGAGCGACCCCGAGCGGGCGCGCCGGCCGGGCCGGCCTTGACGTGGCGGCCATCGAGCGCGGCGAGAAGCGCCGCTTTCTCGGCGTCAGCGCTTTGTCGCCGCATGGCGTCGGGCTCATCCTCAGGGGCGCGGCCATAGATATGCAGCCCATCCTTGATGGCAAAATCCTTGAGGTCGCAGAGCCAGGCGTCGATGCGGCGCAGCGCTTCGTCCGGAGCGTCGGTCCCGGCGACGCCGGCTTCGGAGGCGAGACCGGTCTTTTGCGCGGTGTCGACGATCAGTTTCGCCAGACGGTCTCGGCGGCGGCGGTCGAGCCCGTCGGCCTGGGCATATTCATCGACCAGCCGCTCGAGCTTGTGTTGATTTTCGTCGAGCCCGGCGCCGGTCAGCGGCGGTGGCAGATGACCAAGGGTGACGGCGGCGATGCGGCGCTTGGCTTGCGCCGCTTCGCCGGGGTTGGAGACGATGAAGGGATAGATGACGGGTAATCCACCGGTGACGATCTCGGGAAAGCAGTCTTCCGACAGCGCAACGGTCTTGCCCGGCAGCCACTCCAGCGTGCCATGCGCGCCGACATGGACAAGCGCGTGGACGCCGAGCGACTTGCGCAGCCACAGGCCGAAGGCGAGCAATGCATGGCGCGGCGGCAGCGTCGGGTCGTGGTAGTCGGCGCGGCGGTCGGCGGAGCGGCCGCGATCCGGGGCGAGGGCGATGGTGATGTTGCCGAAGGT
>NZ_RZOM01001598.1:0-870 GCF_003999175.1 Mesorhizobium sp. M7A.F.Ca.ET.027.03.2.1
TTGGTGATGATCTTCTGGTCGAGCAGCGCCTTGGCGGTGCGCTCGTAGGTCGCCGGGTCGAGCTTGCCGTCGGCATTGTCGATCAGCTTGGCGACTTCGCTCATCATGCGCTTCTGGTGGTTCTCGTCCTGGCCACCGCCGTCCATGACGATGCCAGCGGCTTCGTCATTGTTGTCAATGGCGTATTTCCAGCCCTTCATCGAGGCGCGCACGAAACGCACCATCTTGTCTTCGAAGGCCGGGTCCTTGAGCTTGTCTTCCGACGCATAGAGCCCGTCCTCAAGCAGGTCGTTGCCCATGGCCGAGTAGTTGAACACGGTCAGCTGTTCGGGCTTGTAGCCGGCGTCGATCAACTGCCAGTACTCGTTGTAGGTCATGACCGAGATGCAATCCGCCTGCTTCTGGATCAGCGGCTGCACGTCGAAGCTCTGCTTCAAGACGGTGACGCCGTCCGGGCCGCCGTCTGTCTTGAGGCCGAGCTTGTTCATCCAGGCGTAGAACGGATACTCGTTGCCGAAGAACCAGACGCCCAGTGTGTGACCCTTGAAGTCGGCTTCGGTCTTGATCGGGCCGTCCTTCGGGCAGACCAGCTCCATGCCTGCCTTCTTGAACGGCTGGGCGATGTTGACCAGCGGCACGCCCTTTTCGCGGGCGGCCAGCGCACCGCCCATCCAGTCGACGATGACATCGGCGCCGCCGCCGGCGATCACCTGCTCGGGCGCGATATCGGGACCGCCCGGCTTGATGTCGACGTCGAGACCCTCGGCCTCATAGAAACCCTTGGCCTTGGCGACGTAGTAGCCGGCAAACTGCGCCTGCGTGACCCATTTCAGCTGCAACGTCACCTTGTCGGCGGCCATTGCCTGGAAC
>NZ_RZOM01001599.1:0-865 GCF_003999175.1 Mesorhizobium sp. M7A.F.Ca.ET.027.03.2.1
CTTCAAAACCATGGAACATTCGGTTGCGGCATCGGCCCCACTGACGGGGGCCATTGTCGGACGTGCTTTTCCTGGCATCTTGGCGGATGCCTTTTGGCGACACCGGCTGCTGCACGCTATGGCTACCGCTGCGCTGCTTCTGGCAAGCGCAGTCGGGTGGCACACTGGAAACATGCCGGATTTCGGCGTTCTGGCGGAATACGCCGAGTATCTTTTCATCGCCTTCTGGATTTGCGGCTCAGCCCTTGCACTTGGGACGCTTTTCCACCTTGCGCTGGTCCAGCGGGAAACCGAACCGCTGCACACCTTCCTCAAGTCACTGGGTAGATTCTTTGGCGATGCCGAACGCATTGCCAACAGCCTGAATGGCTTGGGTGCCGGTCTTGCCTTCATATCCGCGATCGGTGTGTTGAAGGGAGCCATTGCAATCCTCTCTCCGTTTGCATGGGACAAAGCATTGGCTCACGCCGATCGCATCCTGCATTTCGGTCGAGCCCCGCACGAATGGTTGTGGTTTGTCGTCCAGTCGCCGCTTGCATTGAAAATCATCAACATCGCGTACAATTTCTGGTTCGTCGTGCTCATCATCGCGGTTTTCACCGTGTGCATCACACGAAAGGATACGAAGCTGCGTCATCAGTTCCTGATGAGCTTCATGACGGTGTGGACACTGGGCGGCTTTTTCCTCGCGATGGGCCTGTCGTCGGCTGGCCCTTGCTTTTACGAGCAATTGGGGTTCGGCAACGACTTTCACCCCCTCATGCAAGCACTTGCCGTTGCCGATCGCGTCTATCCGATCTGGGCGCTCAGCACGCAGGATATGCTGTGGAGTGGCTATACCGGCGCAACTACCGGCAGCGTCGGC
>NZ_RZOM01000159.1:0-8123 GCF_003999175.1 Mesorhizobium sp. M7A.F.Ca.ET.027.03.2.1
GTATCGACGACACCTTCACTTTCGGCGACACCTAGACGCTGCCTTACGGCCCGATGGAATACATCACCCGGCAAAGCCAGGGCGATTTCTGCATCCTCGACCAGCGCGACGGCAATCTGTGGATGGATGCCGGCATGGTCACCACCCAGGCCGACTGGTCGCTCGATTTCGACATCGGCATGAACTTCTTCGAATGGCATGCGCCGGTGCCGCTGGCGCATGAGAAGGGGATTTTCGTCAGGGCGCTGAAATTCCTCACCAACATCCAGCAGGGCAAGCCGGCGCGGCGCCTGAACTGGACGATGACCATCAATCCGCGCCTCGACACCAGCCCCGAGAACTACCACAAATGGGGGCCGGACCGGGCGACGGTGACGCCGGAGAATGTCGGCGACAAGGTGCATCTTCGCGTCGAACTGCAGAGCTTCTGGCGCCTGCCGCGCTCCAACGGCATCGTCTTCCCGATCCGCTGCTATCTGATCAAGATGGACGAGCTGGCGACGCAGCCAAAATGGGCACGGCGCCTGCACCGCGTCATCCGCGACCTGCCTGACGAACTCGCCAACTACAAGGGCCTTACGCGCTATCGTCCGGCGTTGGTCGAGTGGCTGTCGAAGCTGGATGATGGGAGCGCGACAAGTCCGGGTTTTGGGCCGGATTGAGCAAGGCCCCCTCGTCCGGCCGCTACGCGGCCACCTTCTCCCCGAGGGGAGAAGAGATAGCCAACGCTGGCGCCAGCCCCCTCTCCCCTCGGGGAGAGGTCGGATTGCCCCGAATTGCCCTTCGCAATTCGGCTGGCAATCCGGGTGAGGGGGCTGCTTGCGTCCCGCTCACCCCGCGCTCTGCGGATAGCAAATAATCGACAGATAGCGCATCGGCAGCCTCGTCAGCTGTTCCGGCCCGTGCGGCGCGTCGGCGTCGAAGAACAGGCTGTCGCCGGGTTTCATCGGGTAGAGGTTGCTGCCGTGGCGGTAAACGACCTCGCCTTCGAGCATGTAGAGGAACTCCATGCCCTCATGCTGGAAAGTCGGGAACACATCGGAATCCTCGGTCAGCGTGATCAGATAGGGCTCGACGACGACGCCGCTGGTGTTGGAGCCGATATGGCCGAGCAGATTATACTGGTGGCCGGCACGGGTGCCGCGGCGTTCGACATCGAGACCTTGGCCGGCCTTGACGAAGACGGCGCTGCGCTCTTCCTCGAAGCGGCGGAAGAAGGCTGTTACCGGAACGCCGAGCGCCCGCGACAGTGCCTGCAAGGTGGTCAGCGACGGCGAGGTGATGCCGTTCTCGATCTTCGACAGCATGCCGAGCGAAATGTCGGTGGCGACCGCGAGATCAGCCACGGTGATGCCGAGCTTCTTGCGGAACGCCCGCACCTCGCGGCCGATCGCCACCTCCAGCACTTTTTCGCGCGTGTCGCGAATGGCATGCGGGTTCTGCGTCAGTGGCGCGCGGATGGTCTTGCCGTCGGCTGAAACCTTTGGCAGCGGCTTGGCCGTCGCACCGGCGAGACCAGCCTTGGGATCGGAAACCTTCTTCGCCATGTCGCCCCCGGCACTCCTGGGATTTATTTCACTCTAGGTGAACATGTCAGGTGCCGATACAGGAGCGCAACTGCGACGGCAAGTCGCGTGAGCGCGCATGCGCATGATAATGATGTTTGGCCGCGTCCGGTTTTTCGCGGGAAATCCACATCGGCGAAACCTTGTTTCAGCATCGGGCTGTTGACAGCACGAAAGGGCCAATTACTGTCCTGTGAGTGAAATTTGTTTCGTAAGAGCAATTCCGGGAAAAGCGCATAGCGCTTTCCCCTTGGGAATTGCGTCAAGACAAAAGTCGAAACCAGATCGGGAGGCCTGCCATGAAAAGTCGCGTTGCCGTCATCGGAGCCGGCCCGTCCGGCCTGGCACAGCTCAGGGCCTTCAAGTCGGCGGCCGACAAGGGCGCCGACATTCCCGAGATCGTCTGCTTCGAAAAGCAGTCGGACTGGGGCGGCCTGTGGAACTACACCTGGCGCACGGGCCTCGACGAGCATGGCGATCCGGTGCACGGCTCGATGTACCGCTATCTCTGGTCGAACGGACCGAAGGAGTGCCTGGAATTCGCCGACTACACTTTCGAGGAGCATTTCGGCCGGCCGATCGGCTCCTATCCGCCGCGCGCCGTGCTGTGGGACTACATCAAGGGACGCGTCGAAAAATCAGGCCTTCGCAAATGGGTGCGCTTCAACAGCCCGGTGCGCATGGTGACGTTTTCCGACGAGACGAAGAAATTCACCGTCACCGCGCATGACCGCACCAACGACGTCACCTATTCGGAAGAGTTCGACAATGTCGTTGTCGCTTCCGGGCATTTCTCGGTGCCCAACGTGCCCTATTTCGAGGGCTTTTCGACCTTCAACGGCCGCATCCTGCATAGCCACGATTTCCGCGACGCGATGGAATTCAAGGGCAAGGATATATTGATCATCGGCCGCTCCTATTCGGCCGAGGACATTGGCTCGCAATGCTACAAATACGGCGCCAAATCCATCACCTCCAGCTACCGCTCGAAGCCGATGGGTTTCAAATGGCCGGAGAATTGGAAAGAGGTGCCGCTCTTACAGAAGGTCGTCGGCAAAACCGCGCATTTCAAGGATGGCACCACGAAAGACGTTGATGCCATCATCCTGTGCACCGGCTATCTCCATTCTTTCCCCTTCCTCACCGACGATCTGAAGCTCAAGACCGCCAACCGCATGTGGCCGCTCGACCTCTATGAAGGCGTCGTCTGGGAGAAGAACCCGCAGCTTTCCTATATCGGCATGCAGGATCAGTTCTACACCTTCAACATGTTCGATGCGCAGGCCTGGTTCGCCCGCGACGTCATCATGGGCCGCATCAAGCTGCCGTCGGCCAAGGCAATGACCGAGCACGGCGCGAAATGGAGGGCGCGTGAGGAAACGCTCGAAGACGCCGAGCAGATGATCTGGTTCCAGGGCGACTACACCAAGGAATTGATGGACCAGACCGACTATCCGGGCTTCGACGTCGAGGCGGTCAACCAGACCTTCATGGAATGGGAACACCACAAGGCGGAGAACATCATGGGCTTCCGCGACCACGCCTACCGCTCGCTGATGACCGGGACCATGGCGCCGCTGCATCATACGCCGTGGCTGCAGGCGCTGGACGATTCGATGGAGAGCTATCTCGAGGTGAAGGGCGTCGCGGCGGAGTAGGGCGGCGCCTGCTATCCCAGCCTTGCCCTGGCTTTCGCCGTCCAGGCGCCGAACAGCCGGTCGGCGACAATGCCGATGAAGGCGATGGCCAGGCCCGCGACGATGCCGCGGCCGGAATCGGCCTTGGACAGCGCGATGAACACTTCCTGGCCGAGATCGCGGGTGCCGACCATGGCGCAGATGATGATCATCGCCAGCGCCATCAGGATCGTCTGGTTGACGCCCAGCATGATCTCCGGCAGCGCCAGCGGCAGTTGCACGCGAAAGAAGGTCTGGCGCGGCGTGCAGCCCGACACCTTTGCCGCCTCGATCAGCGCCGGCGGCACCTGCCGGATGCCGTGATTGGTGTAGCGGATGGCCGGCACCACCGCGAAGGCTATCGTTGCGATCATCGCGGTGACGTCGCCAACCCGAAACAGCATCACCACCGGGATGATGAAGCAGAAGGACGGCAGCACCTGCAGCGTATCGATGATCGGTGTGACGATCTTCTCGAAGCGGTCGCTGCGCGAAGCCATCAACCCGATGGGAATGCCGATCAGGCAGGCGATGAAGGCAGAGATACCGCAGAGATAGACCGTCGCCATGGTCTTTTCCCACAGGCCGGTGATGGCGCAGAAGGCAGTCAGCGCTGCCACCAGCACGGCCAGCCGCAGGCCGGAGAGCTGATAGCCGGCAAGGCCGAGCAGGAACACCGCGCCCAGCCAGGGAAACCCTTCGCAAAAGGCACGCAGCGGGTTCAGCAAATTAAGGATCAGCGTCACGCGGAACGCTTCGATCGTGTCGAAGAAATTGATCGTCACCCAGTTCACCGCTGCTTTCCACAGCGGCGCGGTGGTGAAGGTGATCGCTTTTGGCACTCCCGCGAAGGCTGGCACGAACAGACCGAGCAGCGTTGTCACGACAAGGATGGCGATGGCCAGCGTCAGATTGGGATAGCGCCGCCAGAGGCTCGGGCGCATCTCCTGATGGACATGGCCCTCTGCCTGCTTGTGCGCGATGGCCTGGCTCAGCCGGTCGAGCGCGATGGCGAGCGCCACGATGGCAAGGCCGGCTTCCATCGCCTCGCCGACCTTCAGTGCGCGCAGCGCCAGGAGCACGTCGTAGCCGAGGCCGCCGGCGCCGATCATCGAAGCGATGATCACCATGTTCAGCGCCAGCATGATCACCTGGTTGACGCCGACCATCAGTGTCGGCCGTGCCGAGGGCAGCAGCACTCGCCACAGTTTCTGCCGCGCCGTGCAGCCGGCCATTTCGCTGAAATCGTCTATCTCCGATGGCACCCGCGACAGGCCGAGCATCGTCGCTCGCACCATCGGCGGGGTGGCGAAAATGGCGGTCGCGATCATCGCCGAGACCGGGCTGTTGCCGAACAGCAGCAGCATCGGGATGAGATAGGCGAAGGTCGGAATCGTCTGCATCAGGTCGAGGGCAGGGGAGACGATAAGCCTTTCGGCCCATGGCTTGCGCCACGCCCAGATGCCGGCGAACAGCCCGGTGACGATACAGAACGGCACGGCGATGGAGATCAGCGCCAGCGTCAGCATGGCGCTGGTCCATTGGCCGAACAGGGCGATGTAGAGGAAGCAGCCGCCGACCAGCAGGCTGAGTTTTCTGCCGCCAGCGGCATGACCGGCGAGGAAGGCGGCGGCGCAGACGCCGACCCAGGACAGGCGCGGCAGGACAGAGGCGTCAGCGCCGTGGCCGATCTTGAAATTCTTGGCCAGCAGATTGAGCGCGAAATCGAGGGGAACGCCGAGTACCGCGGTGATCGAGCGGGTCAGCCAGGACAGGTTCGACTTGATCCAGCGCATCATCGCGCTGACCCAATCGGCGACCGGCACGACGGCGCTTGCCGGATAGTTGACGGCCCAGGGCAGGCGGTCCTGCAGCAAGAACACGACAAGCACGGCGGCAAGCGCGAACGCCCAGATCAGCAGCCAGACCTGGATCGGCCGCGACCTTGCCTCGCTGGCGCTTGCCGTCACCGTCATGCGCCAACCCTTGAGCGATCGATGCCGGCCAGCAAATCGATCACCGCCTGCGGCGTCACCTCGCCGATCGGCTTGCCGGTGCCGTTGACCACCGCGAACGGCTTGTTGGCGGCAACGATACCGGCAGAGAAGCTGGCGACCTTGGCCTCCGGCGCCACCGTTCCGCCATGCTCCGAGCCGTCGCAGGCGCGCATCAGGCTGCGTGCCGAGATCACCTTGGCGCGGTCGACGTCGCGGGTGAACTCGGCGACATAGTCGGTCGCCGGATTGACCACCAACTCCTCCGGCGTGCCGATCTGGATGACCTCGCCATCCTTCATGATGGCGATGCGGTCGGCCAATCGGATCGCCTCGTCGAAATCATGGGTGATGAAGACGATGGTCTTGTGCAGCATGGTCTGCAGCCGCATCAGCTCATCCTGCATTTCGCGGCGGATCAGCGGGTCGAGCGCCGAGAACGGCTCGTCGAGGAACCAGATTTCCGGTTTTGTCGCGAGGCTGCGGGCGATGCCCACACGCTGCTGCTGGCCGCCGGACAATTCGCGCGGATAGAAATGCTCGCGGCCGCGCAGGCCGACAAGTTCGATGACCTCGCGCGCCCGTGCCTCGCGTGTCGGCCGGTCCTGCCCCTGAATGCTGAGCGGGAAGGCGATGTTCTCCAGCACGTTGAGATGCGGCAACAGGGCAAAATTCTGGAACACCATGCCCATGCGATGGCGTCGCAACTCGATCAGCGCTGCATCCGAAATCTTCAGCAGATCCTTGCCTTCGAATTCGACCTTGCCGTGGGTCGGCTCGATCAGCCTCGACATGCAGCGCACCAGCGTTGACTTGCCGGAGCCCGACAGGCCCATGATGATGAAAATCTCGCCCTGGCGGATTTCGAGGTCGACGGCGCGCACCGCGCCGACAAGTCCGGCAGCTGTGACGTCGGCCATGCTGGCCTTGCCGTCGCGTTCGCGGATGAAACTGGCCGCGTTCGATCCGAACAGCTTCCAGACATTGCGGCAGGCAAGCTTTATCGGGCGGGCATCTTCTGGCGTGCCCGCCCCCTTGGCGCCCTGTTCAGTCTTGTCCGTCATTCAAACGTCCTTCTGGAACACAAGAACCGAGGCCCGGCTGATCAGCAGCCGGGTCTCATCTTCCAGTCGGAACGATCACTGCGCCCAGGCTTTCCAGTCGGCTTCGTGGGCGGCGATCCAGGCGGCGGCGACGTCTTCCGGCGTCTTGCCGCCGAGATCGATCTCGCCGCTCATCTTGTTGAGCTCGTCGGTGTCGACCGTGTAGGCCTTCGCCACCTTGTAGGCGACCGGCCATTTGTCCTTCATGCCGGCCCAGGAGTACTTCCAGATCTCGCCATGCGGCTTGCCGCAATCATATTTGGCGTCGGGGTTGGTGCCCCATTTCGGGTCGTTGTAGCACTCGGGCGTGTATTCGGGGAATTCAACCCATTCGCCCTTGTATTTGGCCGGCGCCCAATGCGGCGAATAGATCCACAGCATGATCGGCGCTTTGCGCTGATAGGCCGAGTCCAACTCGGCGAACATCGCCGCGTCGGTGCCGGCATGGATGACGGTGAAGGGCAGTTTCAGCGCTTCGACGCGCTCGTCGTCAAAGCCTTCCCATGTTACCGGGCCGCCGAGATAGCGCCCCTTCGGTGCGGTCTCCGCCGTCGAGAAGGCTTCGGCGCATTTCGGATCCTTCAGCGCTTCCCAGTTAGGCAGGCCGGGGCACTTCTCCTTCATGTATTCGGGAAACCACCATTCTTCCTTGGCCTTGGGGCCGAGCTTGCCCAGCCGTTCGGTCTGGCCTGTCGCATCGGAGGCCTTCATGGCCTCGCCGGCGGTCGTGTCCCAGAATTCCATGCCGACATCGAGATCGCCATTGGTGAGACCGGTGGTCAGGCTGGAGAGGTAGTCGGCGGTCGGATATTCGACGGTATAGCCGAGCTTTTCCAGGATGCCGCCGAGGATCTTGGCGTTGAGGTTGACGCTGGTCCAGTCGAACAGCGCGATCTTGATCGGATCGTTGGATTCCGGTGCGGCGGCTTGGGCGGAAGGTGTCAGCAGGCTTAATGTCGCGAGCGCGACGGCGCTCATCGAGAGTTTCGAGATCTGGCTGCGAAATGACATGCTTGTTCTCCTTCAAGCTGTGAAAATTATCGTTCGTTCCCTTCTTGCGGCTTTTTCTTGATTGTGTTGGAAAGACTGGTCTTTGCGCAAGACCGTCGGCGCCAAATTATTGCCCCGGCTTTGGCCAGTGCAGGCAAGATGGTGCTCAGTTCTGGTGATAATGGAACAGGATCGGAGTGTCGGCGTCATGACTGCCGACGGATCGCTGAGGGAGCGGTCATCTGCGGATCGATTGCCAGTCCTGCGGCGCCCTGCAAGGTGCGAGCCATCAAGGTCGTATGATCTCGGCTACCCGCCTGGTAAGCCCCATCTCGCCAAGGCCGTTTCATAGGATGAAATTATATATACCAAGGTTCATGTCGCGCAACGACTAACGCTTCGCGAGACGTACAAATTCAGACTGCAGGCGAAGCTGAGCTCTTACCAGCAGACGTAGCCGCCATCGACAATCAGGTCGAGGCCGGTGACGAAGCTCGCTGCGCGGCTGGCGAGGAACACCGTCGGCCCGACCATTTCCTCCGGCGCCGCCATGCGCCCCATCGGCGTGTCGCGCTTGAAGATCTTCACCTCTTCCGCCACCTCTGGCCGCTTGTTCATCGGAGTCAGCGTGTAACCGGGACTAACCACATTGACGCGCAGGCCGCGATCGGCCCACTCCATGGCGAGGCTCCTGGACATGTGGATGACGGCAGCCTTCGAAGAGTTGTAGTGCGCCTGCGTCAGGCCGCGGTTGACGATGGTGCCCGACATCGAGGCGATGTTGATGATCGAGCC
>NZ_RZOM01000015.1:0-17801 GCF_003999175.1 Mesorhizobium sp. M7A.F.Ca.ET.027.03.2.1
CTTCGACCAGATGCACAAGGCCGGCGGCCGCATCGCCTTCGCGCCCGAGGCGTGGGTCGACGAGGTGGTGCCGCGCTCAAGGGCGGCATTCGAATGGCTCGGCCGCCGCCGCTTTCGCGTCGGCCAGACGCATGGCCATCTCCTGGGCAGTAGCGCCAGCGGCATCGGCCTGGTCAAGCAGGTCGGCCTAGCCTCGGCAAAGGCCATCTATTGCTTCGCCTCGGCACTTCCGGTCGTCGTCAGTCCAGTCCGCAGGAACCGCAGCGTGCTGCGCGGCATTATGCATGTCGGTGTCGTCAGCGGCCTCGTCGGCATCCGCGAAATTCGCCTCTATGGCCAGCCGTCGCCACAGGAGGGAGGCAAACGTGCAGCCTGACGTCAGCTCTGTCCCGGATGTTTCCTTCGTTATTGCCGCCTACAACGCCGAGGCGACCCTTGATCGGGCAATTGCCAGCGCCATCGCCCAGAAGGGTGTCAGCGTCGAAATCATCGTCGTCGACGACAAGTCGCGCGATGCGACGCTCGACGTGGCGCGGGCCTACCCCGGGGATATCGTCCGTGTCGTCGCCCTGGCCAACAACCGCGGCCCCGGCGGCGCCAGGAATGCCGGCCTCGACGCCGCCCGAGGCAGATGGATCGCGGTTCTCGATTCCGACGACGCGGTCTTTCCCGGCCGGCTCGCAGCCATGATCGCTCGTGCCGAAAGCGCGGATGCCCAGATCGCCGTCGACAATCTGCAGGTCGTTCGCGAGGACGGCGTCATCGAGGACGCGATGTTCCCGCGGCAATATCTGGAAGGCTTGCGCGAGATTTCGCTGGCCACCTACATCGCCGGCAACGTCGTCTTCGAATCCAAGTTCAACCTCGGCTATCTCAAGCCGATCTTCCAGCGCGAGTTCCTGAACGAAAACCGGCTTCGCTACGACGAAAAGCTGAGGATCGGCGAAGACTACATCCTGTTTGCCGGCGCCTTGGCCAGGGGCGGAAAATGCGTCGTCGAGCCCGATATCGGCTATGCCTATCATATCCGCAGCGGCTCCATCTCGCGCGTGCTCGAGCTTCACCACGTCGAAGCGATGCGCAGGGCGGATGCCGTGTTCGCTCAAACCCATCGGATGGATGAGGCCGCGCAGGCCGCGTTCGCCCGGCGCGGCCGCAGCCTGCGCAAGGCGGCATCGTTTCTGTCACTGGTACAGCACATCAAGGCGCGGTCCCCGCTCAAGGCGATCCGAACAGCGCTCAGCGACCCGGCGGCGGTCAGGCATATGGGCATGCCGATCGCCGTGCGGTTGCGAAGAATGGCGGCACAATTTGCCGTTGGGGCGGGGAGGTGAAGATGCAGGCACATGGAGGGATTTTTCGTGGCCTGTGAATGGATTGAAGTCGATCTCCTCAGAAGGAATTTGCGATGAAGAAAATCAGGAAGGCCGTGATACCGGTGGCGGGGCTTGGAACAAGATTCCTGCGGCGACCAAGTCGATGCCAAAGGAAATGCTTCCCGTGGTCGACAGGCCTGTCGTGCAATATGCGGTGGACGAGGCCTTCGAGGCGGGCATCGAGCACATCGTCTTCGTGACCGGCCGCAACAAGGCGGTGATCGAGGACTATTTCGACCTGCATCCGGAATTGATCGGCACCCTTGAGCAGACCGGCAAGAAGACCCAGTTGGAGGCGCTCGAAAGCATGCTGCCTGTGGCCGGTGCCACCAGCTTCATCCGCCAGCAATCGCCGCAAGGCCTCGGCCATGCCGTCTGGTGCGCGCGCGAGGTTATCGGCAACGAGCCCTTCGCCTTGCTGCTGCCGGACATGGTGTCCTTCGGCGGGCGCGGATGCCTCGCCGAAACCGTCGAGCTTTATGAGCGCACGGGCGGCAACGTGATCGCCGTCGAGCGTTGCGAACCGAGCGAGACCAACAAATACGGCATCGTTGGCCGTGGCGCCGAGATCGGTGGCGGTTTCGAGGTGACGGCCATGGTCGAGAAGCCGGCGCCGGCCAATGCGCCGTCGAATTTCTATATCAATGGCCGCTACATCCTGCAGCCCGAGATTTTCGCGCTTCTGGGCAATCAGCAGCGCGGCGCCGGCAACGAGATTCAATTGACGGACGCCATGGTTCGTCTGTCGAAGGATCAGTCGTTCTTCGCCCAGCCTTTTAAGGGTCGCATGTTCGACTGCGGTTCCAAGGAAGGGTTCATCCAGGCCAACATCGCCTTCGCGCTGGCGCGCGACGACATGAAGGGTCCGGTTTTCGAGATGCTTCAGGAGTTCGTCCGGTCGCATGAACGCCAGGAAGAAGCCGCATAATGCCCATCTTTCGGGAGCATGGTCAGATGGCCGGCGAAGAGGGGCCGGCAGGTTCTCGCCGTCTGGCACGACGCTTGCTTCGCTTCTGGCGATGCTCCCGATCTTCGAGGCGCCTGCAAGCCAAGGCATGATCCCGGAAAGTGGGTCCCGGTTTCCGGAAAAGATCATGTTGAAACAGTGAGATAGAGCCCATTGCGATGGACCGGCTCTAGAATTGGACCGAAGATGAATTATGCCAACTTTCCTCTCGACAAGAGGATGCCATTGCCGAATTCGGACGCAGGAGACGGCGAAGACTTCATCGATATCGAGCGGCTGCTTGGCATGGCCGCACGGCAGGCCAAGGTGGTTGCCGTGTGTGCCGTCATCGGTCTCTTCCTGGGCTTGCTCTATTTGCAGACGACGCCGCCTAAATATCAGTCGGTCGCCAGCGTGCTGATCGATGAGGGCTTGAACAAGATCGTCGACGACATTTCGGCGACGTCGACAACCATGCAGACCGATTCCGCCATCCTGAGCCAGATCGAGATCCTGACCTCGACGCGGCTTGCCGCCGTGGTCGTCGACAAGCTGAAGCTCGACCAGAACGACACGTTCATGAATCCGCCCCAGTCGGCGCTTGCCCAAGGCATAGGCCTCATCCGCGGCCTGATCCAGTATGTCCGACCCAGCTCTTCCATGCCGGGTGGCACTGACTTCAGCAAGCTCGACCCGGCCGCCCGCGATGCACTGATCGCCACGTCGCGCCGCGACTACGCGATCCTCAAGCTGCAGAGCGAGGTGCGGGCAACGCGCATCGGGCGAAGCTACGTCATCGCGCTCGGCTATCAGGCGACGGACCCGGCTTTGGCAAACGCGATCACCAAGGCCTACGCCGATGCGTATCTCGCCGATCAGCTCGACGCCAGCTTCGATGCCACCGAGCGGGCTGCGGTCTGGCTCCAGGGCCGGTTGACGGAGCTGCGCCAGAGCTCGCAGGCAGCTTCGCTTGCGGTTGAGAAATTCAGGGCCGAACACGGGCTGGCCGCCAACAGCGATGGCCAGCTGATGAGCGACAAGCAGCTTTCCGACCTCAACGCCCAGCTTATCGTGGCGCAGGCCGACACCGCGCGCGCCAGCGCCCGCTACCAGCAGTACAAAGCCATTGTCGACAGCGGCTCCGAAAACGCCTTCAAGGATGCCGCCATATCGAGCGACCAGCCGAGCAGCTCGGTCATATCGGCGCTCAAGACCCGCTACCTCACGGTGGCCAAGCGTCTGCAGGACGTCGAGGCGAATTTCGGCCCCGAGCACCCGCAGGCGGTGGCTCTCTCCAAGGAGAAGGCCGACATATCGACGCAGATTTTCGGCGAGCTGAAGCAGCTGACCGAAAGCTATCGCAACGAATATGAGGTGGCGCAGGCACGCGAGACCGCGCTCCGGGCCAACGTCGCGGCCGCACAGGGCAAGAGTTCCGTCGACAACCAGACGCAAGTCAAGCTGCGTGAACTCGATCAGCAGGCGACGGCGCTCACCACGCTCTACCAGACATTCCTCGGCCGCTATGAGGAAGCCGCGCAACAGCAATCCTTCCCTGTCGGCAAGATCCGCATCATCTCCGACGCGTCGATGCCGATGGCGGCCTCAAGCCCGCGCACCATCGTCGTGCTCGGACTTTCGCTGGTGCTTGGCCTGCTGATGGGCGCCGGCTTTGGTGGGCTGAACGAGTTCAACGAACGCTTCTTCAGGACCGGCGAGGACGTGCGCGACCGCGTCAACCTGAAATTCCTCGGCTATCTCCCCACGATCGGCGGCAAGCTCGGCAAGGACGAAAAGCCGGGCGAGACCCAGGTAGACGCCAAGACCACCCAATCGCTGTCGGCGGCCGAAAGGCGGGCGCGCATGCGGGTCAGCATCGATTCTCCAGCCTCGATGTTCTCCGAAACGCTGCGCAGCGCCAAGATCGCCTTCGACGTCGTGATGGAAGGGCAAGGCAGCCGCGTCATCGGCGTCATCTCGGTGCTTCCCGGCGAAGGCAAGTCGACGGTCGCGGCAAATCTCGCCGGCTTGCTCGCCGCCAATGGCTCCAAGACGCTGCTGATCGACGGCGACTTGCGCAATCCCGGCCTCAGCCGGGGCCTTGGCATGGAAACCGAGCAGGGCTTGATGGAAGCGGTGGTCAGTGGCCAGACCTGGCAGTCCGTCGGCAAGATCGACAGGCAGACGAAGCTGGCGATCATCCCGGCGGTGCTGCGCGGTCATTTCTCGCATACCAGCGAACTTCTCTCCTCGGCCGGCATGCGACGCTTCATCGAGAACGCCAAGGAGACGTTCGAATACATCGTCGTCGATCTGCCGCCGCTCGGACCGGTGGTCGACGCCAAGGCCTTCGCGCCGTTGGTCGACGGTTTTGTACTGGTCACCGAGTGGGGGCGCACCCCGCGCGCGATGGTCAGGTCGATGCTGGAATCCGAACCCTATGTCGCCAACAAGATCGTCGGCGCGGTGCTGAACAAGGTCGATTTGAAGAAACTGGCCAAATACGGATCGTTCGGCGGGTCGGAAAAATTCTTTGATAAATATTCGAGCTACTATCTGGAAAAGTCGGAAGTGCGCGGCAAGGCGCCGGTGTGACGTCGACCGTTGCGCGAGTGGACCCTCTCTGAAGTGTATCGATCTTCAGGTCAGCACACCTGAATATCGATGCGCGTCAGGAGAAGATCAGCCTGCCTTGCTTGTCGGCGATCCTGACGGCGGTCAGGCGTCCGCTCTGGAAGGCGGCTGTGTCGATGCCGAGCCGGCGCCCTTCGAGCTTCGGGACGTCCACCGGAGTATGCCCGTGCACCACCCAGCGGTCGAGCAGGTGCGTTGCCTCGAAGAAGTCCGAACGGATGTTGGCCAGGTCGTGGTCGGTTTGCGCCGCAAGGTCGACGCCGGGCCTGATGCCGGCGTGGACGAACACGAACTTCCGCGAACGGACCATGATCGGCAGCCCGCGCAGGAAGCTGACGTGATCGTCTGGAATGATCTCCCTTATGCGTCGGTCGATCTGCGCGCTGCTCCCGTAGAGGCTGGCGAGGCGCGCCGGATCGATGCCATAGGAAAACAGGGTTTGCAGGCCGCCCGTCGCCAGCCAGGGCTCGCGGGACAGATTTCCGTCGAGATAGTTCAGCATCGCCACTTCGTGGTTGCCGGCAAGACAAATGCGCTGAAACCCTTTCGGCGGCGGCGCCAGGAGGTGATCCAGCACCCGCGCCGACTGAAGCCCCCGGTCGATGTAGTCGCCAAGCATGACGATGATCTTGCGGCTCTGGAAGCGCAGCGAATCGAGCAGGATCTTCTGCTCCAGGGCACGGAGTTCCTTGTAGCAGCCATGCACGTCACCGATCGCATAGACGACGGCGTCCTGCATGTCGATATCGAGGCGCGCACGCGCCGCGATGCGGGGTTTTCGCTGGAACAGGTTCACGTGCGGGGCGTCTCGAGGCAAGCTCTCATACGGAAGGCATAAGTGCCTGTTATCATGCCCGAAACGGAGAATTCCGCAATCGTGGAAAATGCAGCCCCGCCGGGTCGGGACCGCAATGCATGTTGCTCAGAAATGAGCTCGGTTTTGGGACAACGATCTGTGGAAACAAAGGCCTGAAGCGGGCCTGAATCGCTCAGGCGCGATATGCTTTAGGTCGGCAGCCGGCCCGGTCTGCCGGATCGTCGTCAGGCTGCCTTGAGCCGATAACGGAAAACGGTGTGGTCGAGCAGCAGCCGGATGCGTGGTTCGGCCTCGATCGCCACCAGCCAGCTTGCCGCGATCATCGTCGCGCCGACGACCGCCATCGAGAACAGATGCGGCAGACCGGCGCGAACCAGGATGCCGAGCAGGGCCGCGCCGACGACATCGTGCAGCAGGTAGAGCGGGTAGGTCATCAGCCCGATCCGGCGCCAGCCGCTCCAGGAGAGGTCGAGCCGCAGCGACCATGCCATCAGCGCGATGCCGATGAGGAAGATGAGGATCGGCGGCGCGAACGGCATATCCCGCCCGACCTTCAGGATATGAACGTCGACCGAACTGGCGATCTGCAGCACACCACCGGCCAGGAACAGGGCGCAGAAGGCAAGTCGGGCGCCTGTCACCGCCTTGATGCGCATCAGCCACAGCATGACGCCGGTGGCGAAGAAAACGCCGTGATGCACCAGCAGCAGGTCGAGTGTGCGTGTTTCGGCAAGATCGGCCCAGCCGAGCGGATAGTAGAGGCACCAGAACAGCGTACTGACCAAGCCGATGGCGACGGCCACAATCTCCATCAGATGGAAGCGGCCAAGGCTGAGTAAGATCCAGACGATAGCATAGAAGGCGATCTCGATGCCGAGCGTCCAATAGACGCTGTCCACCCATGGCGCGTACGGGACGAACAGGCCGGTGCGTAGGAGCCTGATGACGGCATCGGTCGGCCAACTGAGCCCGACAAGCAGCAGCACCACCGCAGTGACCGGCGCACAGATCCACACGGCCGGCGCCAGCCGTTTCACCCTTGCTTCGAAAAACTGCAGGGGTGTCGACCTTTCGGCGCTGAAGGCGATGACGAAACCGCTGATGACGAAGAAGACCTGGACGCCGACCCAGCCGGATTCGACCCAGGCGCCTATTGCCGGCTGCGGGGGAACGCCGCCCGTGGCGCGCGCCGAAACACCGTCCGGATACGCCCACACCCAGAAGCCATAGTGGTAGACCATGACCATGACGGCGGCGAGAAAGCGCAGGATGTCTACGCCACCAAATGTAATCTTCTGCTGAGCCATGCGACCTTTGTCGATGTCCCCCCGCGAACGACTTTAGGGTGCATTGCTGCGTCGCACAATAAAAGTATTGCTTGGCGATCGAAAAGGTCGTCCGCGGCCTACCTTCAGTGGCTCAAAGTCCGATTCCGCGTTCCTTCAAGGCGGCAGTGATCTCGTCGAGAATGACCGGATCGTCGATCGTCGCCGGCATGGTCCATTCTTCCTTGTCGGCGATCTTCTGCATGGTGCCGCGCAGGATCTTGCCCGAACGCGTCTTGGGCAGGCGCTTGATCGTCACCACCGTCTTGAAGGCGGCAACCGGGCCGATGCGTTCGCGCACAAGGCCGACCACTTCATTCTCGATCAGGCCGACGTCACGCGTCACACCCGCATTCAACACCACGAAGCCCAGCGGAACTTGGCCCTTCATGGCGTCGGCAATGCCGATCACCGCGCATTCGGCGACATCGGGATGGGCCGAAAGCACCTCTTCCATGGCGCCGGTCGACAGCCGGTGGCCGGCGACGTTGATGATGTCATCGGTGCGAGCCATGACGTAGAGGTAGCCGTCCTCGTCGACCATGCCGGCATCCGCCGTCTTGTAGAAGCCGGGGAACTCGTCGAGATAGGCTTGGCGGAACCGTTGATCGGCATTCCAAAGCGTCGGCAGGCAGCCGGCCGGCAGCGGCAGTTTGATCACCACATTGCCCAGCGTGCCCCGCTGCACCTCATGGCCAGCATCGTCGAGCACGCGGATGTCGTAGCCGGGCATCGGCACGCCGGGCGAGCCGTATTTCACCGGCAGCAGGCCAAGGCCGGCGGGATTGATCGTCATCGGCGAGCCGGTTTCGGTCTGCCACCAATGGTCGACCACAGGCACATTCAGCTTCTGCTCCGCCCATTTGATGGTTTCCGGGTCGGCGCGCTCGCCGGCAAGAAACAGCGTGCGGAACCTCGAGAGGTCGTATTTAGCAATGAACTCGCCCTTCGGGTCCTGCCCCTTGATGGCGCGGAACGCGGTCGGTGCGGTGAAAAGGGCTACGACACCATGCTCCGCTATCACCCGCCAGTAGGTGCCGGCATCGGGCGTGCCGACAGGCTTGCCTTCGAACAGGATGCTAGTGCAGCCATGCAGCAGCGGTCCGTAGACGATGTAGGAATGGCCGACCACCCAGCCGACATCGGACGCCGCCCAGAACACCTCGCCCGGCTTGACGCCGAACTCGTTTTCCATCGTCCATTTCAGCGCGACCATATGGCCGCCATTGTCGCGCACGATGCCCTTGGGCTGGCCGGTCGTGCCCGATGTGTAGATGATGTAGAGCGGATCGGTGGCCAGCACCGGCACGCAATCGACATTGGCGCCCGCTGCCCGTTCGCGAGCGACGGCATCGGCGTAGTCGATGTCGAAATGCTCCTTCAACTCGCAGCGCAACTGGTCGCGCTGCAGGATCAGGCAGGCGTCCGGCTTGTGGCGGGAAATCTCTATCGCCTTGTCGAGCAACGGCTTGTAGGCGACGACGCGGCCCGGCTCCAGGCCGCAGGATGCCGAAATGATCAGCTTCGGCCTGGCATCGTCGATGCGGGTGGCAAGCTCATGCGAGGCAAAGCCGCCGAAGACCACCGAATGCACGGCGCCGATGCGGGCACAGGCGAGCATGGCGATGGCCGCCTCGGCCACCATCGGCATGTAGATGATGACGCGGTCACCCTTGCGAATACCCCGGTTCTTCAGCACCGAGGTGAGTGCAACCACCTCGCGCTTCAACTCGGCATAGGTGAACTTCCTGATCGTTCCCGTGATCGCGCTGTCATGGATCAGTGCGATCTGGTCGGCGCGCCCGCCGGCGACATGGCGGTCGATGGCGTTGTAGCATGTGTTGCAGGTGGCGCCGGTGAACCAGCGGCCATAGACGCCAGCCGCGGCGTCGAACACCTTGTCCCAAGGCGAATACCAGTCGATGGCGCCGGCTGCGTCCGCCCAGAAGCGTTCCGGGTCGCGTTTCCAGCCTTCATAGACCTCGTGATAGCGTGAAGCCATCCATACCTCCCCAGGAATGATTTTCTTCCCTCCAGATAGCGCGCTCTACCCTTGGCCGCAAATGCACGCCATTGTACGGCCGATATCGACCTGGCGCTTGGGGGCAAGCAGCTATGAAATTGCGATTCGAGATTGGAGTGGGGATGTTTGCTGCTGTGCGGATCATCGGGCGCCTTGCGCTCCCATTGGTCATGGGTGGCGTGCTCGCGATCTCCGCTGGAACCGCTCAGGCTGGCGATGCCGCGGCACGGCACATCATCGGCTTTTCGCCGGATGGCGCTTATTTCGCCTTCGAGCAATATGGAACGCTCGACGCCGGCGCCTCGGACTCTGGCTGGTCGCAGATAGACATCATCGATACCCGCACGGATCAACTCGTTGGCGGTAAGCCGATCCTCGTCGTCGACGAGACGGAGGAGGCGACACTGACGCTGGAGCAGGCGAGGGCGCAGGCCGCCGCTCAGGCGGCGCCCATTCTCGCCCAATATGCCATCACATCCCCAGCCGAGCAGTCGGCTTCCGACAAGTTCACCTTTCCGGGCGAAATGGTTGCCTACAACGACATTTCTCGCCTCGAGCAGGTGTCGCAGAAATGGCTGTCGCCGCTCCATGGCGAAACAGGCATTTCGACCATCCAGCTCGACGAAATCCTGGCGGCCAGCACGAGCGATTGTTCGGCGAGTTTCGATGTGACGCGGCAAGGCGACCAGCTACTTCAAGGGGAAAAGCCACTTCAGGGTGAGAAGGCGGGCAAGGCACTCGGCTTCCGGCTGACGCTGCAAGGCCAGGATGGCAAGCCGTTCAAGATCCTGCACGAGGACAAGACCGTGCCGGGCTCAAGAAACTGCCCGACCTCCTACAGCCTGTCGGAATCCTACGAACTCACCCCGGCCGGCAAGCCGGCGGTGATCGTCGTGCTGGTGCAGCGTTTCAGCCAGGGGTTCGAGGGGCGCGATCGCCGCTTCCTCGCGGTGACCGGGCAGCCACGCTGAGAGGTCACGCCCAGGCGCCGGCAGCCGCTCTGTCTGAAGGTTGTTTCTAGATTGGCAGGGCTACAAGCATGAGGCCAATGCCGCCAGCGATCAAAATGGCTGTGGCCAGCGCTTTTCTGTGACGTTCGAAGCTCGTCGGAGCCCGCTCCCAATTGTAACGCATACGCTATCTCCCCAATACCCGGACAGGTTTTACCTTACTTAGGGGAAGAAATGCAACGTCCGCTGCCGGCAGGCCCACTGCTTGGTCACATTTCATCGATGACTATTTCTGGGACGAATGCGGCCGGGAAGACGCAACCGAGCAGGTTCTAACGCGACTGGCGCGGAGAATCCGTCAGCAAAGCCGTTGGTCCCGTGCACTGGGCTCCCAGATCGGCTGATAGACAGCGCTCCACCTCCGCGCTATCTGATTTCCGGGATGAGCGTGGCTTGGAGGGGCGTGGTGGAAATAGTCTCTGGAACCGTTCTGCGGCTGGCCGAGGATGCCTCGGTGCAGCATGTGGGCGATGGCGCAGTCGTGCTTTTGGCGCGCAGCGGCCAGCTTTACACATGCAACGGCACGACCGAAGCCTTTCTCGGCAAGGTGGACGGCGCGCGCAACCTCGACCAGATCGTCGACCTGCTTTGCGAGGAGTTCGAGGTCGACAAGGGGACGCTCGATCAGGACATGGCGGCACTGGCCGCGGATCTGATGTCTGAAGGTATCCTCGCCGCGCCAGGTGCTTGATGACTGACGGCCCGCTCCTGCGCGCTCTGTTTCGCTGCCATCTCTGGGCAAGCGCGCGGCTGATGCCGGTCTTGGTCATCAACCGGAGCTTCGAGGAGGTGCTCGAATGGGCGCCGCTCGCCTCGTCGACGCCCTATCGCGGTCTGCCGTCCGCCTACATAGTCGCCAGCGTCAACCGCGCCGTCCGCCGTCCCTGGCTGATGCGTGACCGCAGGTGCCTGAGGGAGGGTCTGCTAGGTCATCGTTTCCTGCGCCTGGCCGGCTTCGATCCGGACCTGCGCTTCGGCATCGATCCGCAGTCGATGCAAGCGCAGCGCCTGGCAGCGCATTGCTGGGTCTGCCTCGATGGCAGGCCGGTGGTCAGCGACAAGCTTCCCGGCATGGTCGAAATCTATCGTCATCATGCCGATGCCGTAAAGGCGCGTCCCGCTTGACCAGACCTTCAGCCTGCTATGGCCTCAACGGCCTGATCCTTGGCATATCGGCCGAGCGCCCAGAGCTGTGGCAGGATTTCGACCGGATGCTGGGCAGCCTGCGTATCGCGGAACCCGTCGAGCCGGACTTTCGTCTCGAGATCGCCGAGACAGACACCTTGGACGAGGCACCCAACGGATCCCTCGTCTTCGATGGCGAGGTGCCGGAGGATGGTCCCTGCCGGATGTTCGATGATGGTGGTATCATCCATCTGGTCTTTCCCGGGCGTCAGACCGTTGCCATCAATGGCGTGGCGGGATGGGCCGAACTCCGGATCCGCCCTGGCGCGAAAGCCGCGTGGACACCGGCAATGCTGGTGCTCGACGCCGCGCTCGACGCCGGTGGCCAGCATATGCTGCACACTGCCGGCTTGACGTTGCCGGACAGCGATGCGGTGGTGCTGATCCATGCTCCGAGCGGCACCGGCAAGACCACAACGTCGCTCGCGCTGGCAACTCAGGGCTTTGGCCTCTGCTCCGACGACGCCATGATCGTGAATGCCACTTCGGGCAAGGTCGTAGCCTGGGGTCTGCCGCGCGCCGTCAAGATTCATCGGAAGACCGCGGAGATGATCCCGCAGGTGGCGCCCTGCCTTGGCCAGACCTGGGATCGCAATGGCGAACAGCCCATCTCGCTCGAGCGGCTGGCCGGGATCGTGCGGGTGGAAAACGCGTCCGCCCGGCCGGTGGCGGCCCTTCTGCACCTGGCGCGTTCCGCCGGAAGCCAGAGCCGGCTCGTCGCCATGGCCGGCACTGACGCAATGGTGGCACTGGCGGTGGACAACGTCCGCACCGGTATGACCGGGCTGCTGCCGATGCAGAAACGCCGGCTGGCGACCATCGCCGGGGTGGTCAATGCGGTGCCGAGCTTCCGGTTGGAGGTGGGCGCGCGCCCGGCTGACGCTGCGGCACTGATCAGCGCCGCTCTGACGACGCGGGACTGAATACCCCAGGCAACGTGGGGCCGCTATTCCTTGTTCCCAAGGGCGTGGGGATAGCGTGTTTCGGAGTGCTTCTACTTCGCAGTTTTGCGCAAAACAACGATTTAAGCGCAGCGCGGCCTCGTTATCCTTGCTGCGCGAGGTACGGAAGAGCAAGGGTCCGGGAAAACTCGAATGGCGCTACAAAGGTCAGGTTTGGCAGGGCACACCCGAAGCCGCTCATCTCACGGGCCCGACAGATCCGCCCGCAGTAAGCAACGAGGCAAACATGCGCGCGTAGTTCTCCGCCTGCACGCCCCAATCCCACTCTTGGATCGTCTCGATCATGCGGGCGGCCATCCTCGACCGGAGCGATGGCGTGTCCCGCAACAAGGCTAGCTTGTTCGCAAGCCCCTCCGCAGTTCCATCGAAGAACAGCCCGTTGTCGCCATCCCGAATCAGCTCGGGCATGTTTCCCACACGGGTGGTCACCAAAGGGACACCGCACGCCGCCGCCTCCAAGCAAGGATTGGGAGTGCCTTCGCTGAGGCTGGCGCAGACATAAACGTCGAGATCCCGATAGAAGCCGGGCATCTCGTCATGGCTACGCCAGCGTTGCTCGCGAATCGCCGTCAGTAGGCGCGCGCCCGGCACGGCCGCTACCGCGGGCTCGATGACGTCGTGGAAGCCGCGATGTGCTGGACCATGGTTGCCGAGACTTCCCGCCCATCCGACACGGAGCTCGCCAGAACCGGGTTGCGGCTCTTGTGCGGGACAAAAGAACGTCGTGTCGACTCCATTGGGCGTGTAGTGGACCGGAACACGCAGTAGAGGACCGTATTCGTGCTCGAGCTGCCGATTGTTAACAAAGACAGCGCGCGCCAGCCGGTGCAGGGCGGCGAGCCCGGGCTCGCGGAATTCGCCCTCCAGCTCTCTGTGGCTGCAGATCCCGATGAGCAGCCTGTCAGACCGCCTGGCGAGGGCCGATTCCGGCAGGGGCAGCTTCGAGATCTGGAGCCAATAGAAGATGAGCACGATGTCCGCCGTGTTCACGTCCGACTCAGTCACATCATGTTGAAATCGTTGGACGACCTCGAACCTTCTTTCCAGCGCGCGCCGGAGATTTTGGGTCTTGCGATCAATCGCCCAGCCGGGTCGATCCGCGATCGCCAGGACGCGGGGGAGGTGTACCTCATTCACGAGGCGTACCGCTCAAGCCAGTGCGCCGACCATGGATTGGCCTCGTCCAGATCGTCGTCCGTCGCGCTGGCGCGCACCTGGCTGGCGTCCGGCAGCAGAATATCCTCTGATCGCAAGCGGGGTCGCCATCCGTGCCAGCCACGACCAATGACCTCTTCGCTCAGAAACCGGCGGCCAGCATACTTGCATGCGGCGTGCTCTGCGCTAAGGAACAGATAGTGCTTCATGCGAAAACGCTCGGAGTAAAGCCTCACCGGACCCGCGAACCGTACGAGATGGCCGCCTGACCACGCAATCTCCATGGGGCCGTCCTGTTTCTTGTAGGCACGGACGCAGTGTGGGGAGGTTGGCCGGAACGGGTAGTAGGTGCGCAGCGTGTGTTGATAATCGGGATTGTCGTGATCGGGAGCTTCTCTGGTAGGAATGAACGTAAACTCGGAAGATTCGATCGCATTGAAGCCGAGTGCGTCGGCTGCCGCAATGGCGGAGACCAACGATGAGTACGAAGTCGGCGGAAGGTGGATCTCGTCAGCGTCAACATGCATGAACCAGTCTGCTTCGAGCGACTGAAACAGTTCCTCTTTGCGACGAAGAAGGTGCTCCCAGCAATACCAGCCGTTATGCGGGATGGTTTCGAATCCTATCAATCCGGCTCCGCAGTAGCGTTGGGCAATCTCAAGCGTTCGGTCCGTCGACTGATTGTCGCAGATGTAGACCTGTACGCCTTGACGAAAGAGGTTCTCGAGACATCCGGCGACGAACCGTTCTTCGTTCCGTGTCGTAAGGACCGCGACGACTCGCGGGGAACTCCGATCACGCGCAGCATTCGCAATGTGGGTATTGAGATCGGCCAAATTCCTCAATCCTTCGTTGTGTGCTTCCCGACGCAGGCTAAAGACTCAGAGCGGCCAAGCCAAGAGCGCCATCACTTTCCGACCTGAGGTGATGGCGCGACGCTTTTCCGGGGGAGAACGTCTCACACTTTTCCTGGAATTGCTCTGGCCCTGGCCAGCCGTTGGATCCAGCGGAAGGCGTCGCGGCGTAGGCGCGAACCAAGCTTATCCCTGGAATTGACGCCGAGCAGCGTATTCGTGGTGATCAACCGTCTGGCCAGCCGTATTGAGAGATCGGGCTTGATCTGGCCGGCGAGGTCGAGCGCTCGGCTTTCGTCGAACAACTGGCCGGTCACATCGAGCACGATTGCCAACTCGAGCTCGATGCCGGTGGTACGGGCAGCGTCGAAGAGGCGTGCTTCCGCTTCGGGTGATTGCAGCGCCCGCACGCCTTGCAGCACGTCGACGCAAAGCTGCAGCCGGTGGAATTTGTGGCCGCCGGCGGCGTGCACGATGGCAATCGTCAAAAGGGCCGCCGGCGTGTCTGTCGCGTCGCCGTCGATGGCGCGCAATTCAGGGAAACCCAGCGACAGGCGCCGCCGCATGCCGATGTCATGCACGAGGTCGCCATGCAGTTCGACCAGCAGGCTGGAATTCTCCTTTTCGAGCCATTTGAATTCCTGCAATTCGTAGGATTCGGCCTCGTCGCTGCCAAGCTCGAAGCCGCATGCCGCGATCACCTGGTTTGCCCTGGCCAGATTGGCGGGTTCGACCAAGATGTCGATGTCGGTGAACGGCCTGTCGGCGACGTTGCGGTAGAGCTTGCGCGCGAAGACCGGCCCCTTGACGATCCGCGCCGGAACATTGTCCGCCGCCAGTCCCTTCATGATACGGTCGCCATGATACTTCAACAGCATCGACTGGCCGGTGGCGATCGTCGCTTTTTGGCGCAGGTCCTCCAGTTTGTCTCGCAGCTCCTGATCCGATGGCAGTTGCGCGTCGCCGCTGAGCTTGCGCAGCATGATCGGCAGGACGCCATGGAATTCGGCGTTGTCGAGCAGCGCCATCAGCGTCTTTGCCGGCAAATTATCGACGTCGACAGTCGGCGCCTCCGGATCTGCGCAGCGCAGCAGCAGCTTTTCTTCGGCAGGGGTAAGCGGTGGCAGCATCAACCTGGACAATGTTGCGATTGAAGGGAAAGATGTCGCAGAAAAGCAGGGTGGAAGCCAGCTTTACATGCCCCAGCGCAGCGCTGCTGTGTGCACCGGCGTGTCCCAGAATGCGGTCGTCTCGTCGTCGAGCATGGTCAGCGTGATCGAGCAGCCGGCCATGTCGAGCGAGGTGACGTAGGAGCCTACCAGCGAACGGGTCACCGTCACGCCGTGTTTTTCGAAGATCGCCCGCGTGCTGTTGTACATCAGATAGAGTTCCATCAGCGGCGTGCCGCCGAAGCCGTTGACGAACAGCAGCGCCGGACCCTTCGCCCTATCGCCGAGATCGCCCAGGATCGCGGTGCAAATCTCCTGCGCGATAGCATCGGCGCTTTTCAGCGTGTCGCGCCGGCGGCCGGGCTCGCCATGGATGCCGACGCCGAATTCCATCTCGCCATCGCCGATATCGAAAGTCGGCTTGCCCGCGGCCGGCACGGTGCAACTGGTCAGCGCCACGCCCATCGAGCGGGTGGCCGTGTTGACGCGGTCGCCTAGCGCCTTCAGCGGCGCCAGCGCCAGGCCATGTTCCGCGGCCGCGCCGACGATCTTTTCCACCACCAACGTGCCGGCGACGCCGCGCCGGCCCGTCGTATAGGAAGAATTCTCGACGGCGACATCGTCATTGGTCACGATCTGCAGGATGCCTTCCGACATTTCGGCCGCCATCTCGAAGTTCATGACGTCGCCTTCATAGTTCTTGACGATGAACAGGCAGCCGGCGCCCGTGTCGACGGCTTGCGCCGCCGCCAGCATCTGGTCCGGCGTCGGCGAGGTGAACACCTGGCCGGGGCAGGCGGCGTCGAGCATGCCGTGCCCGACAAAGCCGCCATGCAGCGGCTCGTGGCCGGAGCCTCCGCCGGAGATCAACGCCACCTTGCCCGGCCGCAAGGTCTTGCGGCGGATGAATTTGTGCTCGTCGCCAAGCACCAGGATGTCGGCATGGGCGGCCGCGAAACCGTCGAGGCTCTCGGTCAGCACCGTGTCCACCGAGTTCATGAACTTCTTCACGATCGTCTCCTCCCGAAATAGGCCTTCCAAACAATTCCAGGAAAAATGTGTCGCGGTTTTTTCCGGAATTGCGTAAAACAAAGAGTTCGATCAGCTACCCTTGCCGGTGATGCTGGTGATCTTCTGGATAAAGTCGTTCACCGCTTTGTCGAGTGCGGCGTTCTGCTTGTCGTCGCCGAAATCCGGCACCACAAGCGAGACATGCCGCGTCTTGCGCATGCCTGCCGCGACCGAAATTTTCCCCGGATGCGCCTGATGGTAGGCGGCGAGAAACTGGTCGCGCTCGGCCGGGCTGAAATGGCAGACGGAAAAGATAGCCGGCAAATGTTTGGACGGGATCGGAATTGAATAGGCAGGACTGGAAATCTGTGTGACGAAGCTGCGGTGTTTGCCGAGCGCGTCGGCGAGGCGCTGGCGCATGCCGGATGGGCGCTGGTCGATGACGTGCGACAGGATCGTCTTGTAGGCGCGGATCGCGTCCTCGGAGCCAGGTTCGGGTTTGATGTCGACCATGCCGGCCGCGCCTAGACAGAAACGTCCGCGATGGCCGCCTTGGCCATGGCGAGTTGCGCCGGAGCGACGGAAAGATCGCGCAGGCCGGCCTCGAGCAGTGACGGGATCGAGGCGGGATCGCCGCCTGCATCGCCGCACAGGCTGACCGGGATTCCTTCCCGCTGGCCAAACGCGGTCACGGCAGCGATCAGCCGCAGCACGGCCGGATGACGGACCGAATTGAGATGTGCCACGGCAGCGTTATCGCGGGCAGCCGCCATGACATACTGGGTGAGGTCGTTGGAGCCGATCGAGAAGAAGGCGGCATCAGCAAAGGCTTCCAGCAGGATCGCCACCGACGGCACCTCGACCATGATGCCGAGCGGCGGCATCTTGCTCGCGATGCCGCGCGCGGCAAGTGCGGTCTGCTCCTCGGCGAACATCGCCGCTGCCTGTCGGTATTCCTCCACAATGGCGATCATCGGAAACATCACTTTCAGATTGCCGTGCACCGCGGCGCGCAGCAGTGCCCGGATCTGTACACGAAACACCTCTGGTCTTGCCAGCGACAGCCTGATTCCGCGCAGGCCGAGGAACGGATTGCTCTCCTCGACGGTGAAGCCGGGCACCGGCTTGTCGCCGCCGGCATCGACGGTGCGGATCGTCACCGGTTTTTCACCAGCCCATTCCAGCACCTTGCGATAGGCGCGATACTGTGTCCCCTCGTCCGGCAGCGTCTTGCCGAACAGGAATTCGGTGCGCATCAGCCCGACCCCGTCGCAGGTGGCGATATCGATGCCGTCGACCTCGGACGGGTCGGCGATGTTGACCTGCATCCGCAC
>NZ_RZOM01001600.1:0-863 GCF_003999175.1 Mesorhizobium sp. M7A.F.Ca.ET.027.03.2.1
CCATTGTGAAAGCGTCACATCGGTCAGGATTGCCCGGAATGTCGGCCAGACCTCGATGCGCGGCGAACCGTCGATGGCGACCCGGAAGCCGCTCCACGCGCTCATTTCCCAGGCGATGCGGTCGCGCACGATACGGGTGGAGGCAATCAGCGGCAGGGCGGCAACGACCAGCGCGACGACGATCACGGCAGCGCCGATCGCCCATATTCCGCGCCGGATCATAGATGATGGCATATGGCCCCGTATGCTTCCATTCCGACAAATCGCCCGGCGGGTGTAACCCCGGTCGTCACCACGACCCCAGTCGTCACCACGACCCCAGTCGTCACCACGACCCCCAGTCGTCACCACGACTTCAAGTTGTCACTACGACTTAGGGCTGAGGCATTTCAAGTCTTTATGGCCCGGCGATGGCATTTGCGCACATCTGGTCGCATCAGCCGAACAAAATCTTGCTCTGCTGCGCTGCGATATGCATAAGCGATGGCGACCGTGGAGGAACGATCATGGCTGCCGGACAACCGCTCTGGACCCCGACGCAAGACCAGATTGACGCAGCACCCTTGACCGCCTTCACCAAGGCCGCCGGAGTGAAAGCCGGCGTAGCGTTTTCCTCGTATTCGCAGCTTCATGCCTGGTCGGTCGAGGACCGTGAGGGGTTCTGGAGCCTGATCTGGGATTTCTGCGGCATCGTCGGCGACAAGGGCGATAACCTGCTCGTCGACGGCGACAAGATGCCCGGCGCTTCTTTCTTTCCCGATGCGACACTGAATTTCGCCGAGAATCTGCTGAAGAAGACCGGCTCAGGCGACGCAATCGTGTTTCGCGGCGAAGACAAGGTCGAGCGCCGGCTGTCCTGGAAC
>NZ_RZOM01001601.1:0-862 GCF_003999175.1 Mesorhizobium sp. M7A.F.Ca.ET.027.03.2.1
ACGCGCCCGACCTGGTACCGCCGGTCAGCGAGACTACAGCCATACCGGGCAATGCCGGCCTGTCGGAAAGTGAGCGTGCGGCCCGTGTCGCCCTGTCGTGGCAGCCGTTTCATGCCACCATCGAGCAGATTGTCGATGACCGGCTGGCGCGTGGACAGGCGACCCGCCTGGTTTCGGTGCATTCCTTCACGCCGGTCTACAAGGGACGCAACCGGCCCTGGCATATAGGCATCATCCATGACGAGGATCGCCGGCTGGCGGCACCGCTGATATCAGCGCTGAAGCGGCTTGCCGGCGTCACCGTCGGCGTCAACGAGCCCTATTCGCCGGCCGACCGTGTCTATTTCACGCTGGAACGGCATGCGCGCTCGCGCGGCTTGCTCTGCGCGATGATCGAAATCCGCAACGACGAAATCGCCGGCGAGACCGGGCAGCGGAAATGGGCGGATCTGCTCACGGGCATTTTTCTGGATCTGGAGCCCGAGGAGGCCAGGGGCTCCCGACAACGTGCAATGGGAAAGTCAGTTCAATCGGCCAGCTAAGAACTTAAAAAGGGGACAAAAATGTCAGCGCAAGACTATTCGGATGTCGACAAGAAGGAGGATCTGAAGGTCCTCCACGGAATGGGTTATGCCCAGGAACTGTCGCGAAGCATGAGCCGCTTCTCGAATTTCGCCATCTCATTTTCGATCATCTGCATCCTGTCGGGTGGCATCAATTCATTCGCGCAGGCGACGTCGTCGATCGGCGGCGCGGGCGCCGGCATCGGCTGGATCGTCGGCTGCGCCGTTTCCGGATTTTTTGCGCTCGCCATGGCGCAGATCGCCTCGGCATTCCCGACCGCCGGTGGCCTTTATCATTG
>NZ_RZOM01001602.1:0-858 GCF_003999175.1 Mesorhizobium sp. M7A.F.Ca.ET.027.03.2.1
GTGGGAGGCGAGTGCGGCTTTAGCCGGCTGCGCGAACCGCACCACCAGACTGCAACCGCCGGCATGACCGGCATAGACAAAGGCAGGAAAAGAGATGGCTAAGAAAATTGCAGGCCAGCTCAAGCTCCAGGTGAAAGCGGGATCGGCGACGCCGTCTCCCCCGATCGGCCCGGCGCTTGGTCAGCGTGGCATCAACATCATGGAATTCTGCAAGGCGTTCAACGCGCAGACCCAGGAAATGGAAAAGGGATCGCCGGTTCCGGTCGTCATCACCTACTATCAGGACAAGTCCTTCACCTTCGTCATGAAGACGGCGCCGGTGAGCTATTTCCTGAAGAAGGCGGCGAACCTGACGTCCGGTTCCAAGGAGCCGGGCAAGGTCAAGGCCGGTACGGTTTCGCGTGACAAGGTCCGCGAGATTGCCACCGCGAAGATGAAAGACCTGAACGCAAACGACGTCGAAGCGGCCATGCGCATGGTCGAGGGCTCCGCCCGCTCGATGGGTCTGGAAGTGGTGGGCTAAGATCATGGCAAAGATTGCAAAGCGCGTATCGAAGACCCGCGAAGGCATCGATCCCAACAAGGCTTATGCCCTGGGCGATGCGCTGAAGCTGCTCAAGGACCGTTCCTCGGTGAAGTTCGATGAGACCATCGAAGTCGCCATGAACCTCGGCGTCGACCCGCGCCATGCCGACCAGATGGTCCGCGGCGTGGTCAACCTGCCGAACGGCACCGGCCGCTCAGTGCGTGTCGCCGTGTTCGCCCGTGGCGACAAGGCCGACGAAGCGCGCGCCGCCGGCGCCGACATCGTCGGCCTTGTCGCCACGGGCGAACACGGCGACACGCACTGAGCGGCCG
>NZ_RZOM01001603.1:0-854 GCF_003999175.1 Mesorhizobium sp. M7A.F.Ca.ET.027.03.2.1
TGCGCTGGATGGCTGGACGCCGGCGGAAAAAGCGATGCGGGCGATGATCGACGCCGCGCGCGAAGCAAAACTCCTCCAGTAGATGGAAAACAGGACATGTCCGAGCTCATTTTGCCCACACCGATGCGGATCAAGCCGCATGGGTCGGACACGATCCGCGACGTCGCCACGCTCAAGGATGCCAGCGAAATCCTGATCGACTGGCCGCAGGCCAAACGCGGCCCGTTCTACCAGGCGGCGCGCGAGAAGGTCGAAGCCGCATTGGAAACCGGGACAGGCGCCGCCGAGGCACAGGAGGCCTTCGCAGCGCTCTGCAGCCACTCCGGCGTCTTGGTGCGATAGCGGTTTCAATGAAAAGAAGCAGGCGGGGGCGTTGTGCCTCGCCTGCTTCACGCAAATCGTCCTGATCACTCGCAATAGTCGATCGATTATTCCGGCGGAAGCTCGCCCTGTACGATCGGGTGTGAAGTTTCAAAGCCAAAACTCTTCGGCGCCAGCAGAATCAAGGCTATCACGATGGCAATTGAGGCAAGCAACGTGGCTGGGTCGCAATATCTCTCACGATAATCTCTCCGAATTCCAAGTCGTGAGAGAAACGCCCCCAAGATAACGAGGTTCCATTAGCTTGCGCGATAATACCAGCGAGCAGCGGTTATTGCTTCGGCGGCTGGGGCGGCACTTCACCCGGCTTGATCACCGGCGTCTTGCCTTCGTTCGGCGCCGGCGCCGCCATGCCCTGGTCGCCCGTCGGGGGCGGTTTCAGCACGCCGCCGCAGTCGTTGAGCTTCGCGGTCAAATTGCCGTCATCGGCCTGCTGTCCAGGCTGCTGTTTTGCCCCTTGCTCGGTCTGAGCC
>NZ_RZOM01001604.1:0-853 GCF_003999175.1 Mesorhizobium sp. M7A.F.Ca.ET.027.03.2.1
GTTTCCAGTGCCCAGGACGATGGTCCCGGCAAGAAGGCGGGCATCACGGCCGGTGACGTGATCACCCAGGTCGACGGCAAGGATGTCGCTTCGCCGAAGGAATTGGCCCGGCTGATCGGCGCCTATTCGCCTGGCAAGTCGGTCGACGTCAACGTGTGGCGCGACGGCAAGAGCCAGACGGTCAAGGTCGATCTCGGCAAACTGCCCTCGAGCGACAAGCAGGCCTCTGTCGACCAGCAGCAGCCCGCCGCCCCGGCCAAGCCCGACACGCTGGCCGATCTCGGCCTGACCGTTACCAAATCTGAAAACGGCAAGGGACTGGTGGTGACCGATGTCGATCCCGACAGCGATGCCGCCGATCGCGGTATCCAGCCGGGCGACGTCATTACATCGGTCAATTCGACCGAAGTGAACGGCACCGACGACGTCACCAAGGCGATGACCGATGCAGTCAAATCCGGCCGCAAGGCAGTGCTGATGCAGATCACCCGCGACGACACCAATCGTTTCGTCGCGCTGCCCGTCGCCAAGGGTTGAGCTCGGCCCCGGAGCGATCTCTCGGCCTTTCCAGGGTGGGTGAGGGTGTTCCGGCGGCAGGTTGGACTTTTCCAGTGCGGCAGTTTCAACACCCCCGAGCCGCCGTACGGGAAAGAATGGAGGAGCGCGCGTTAGTCAGTCATCGCGCCTTCCCCCGGCGGCAGCGGGCTTCCCATCGTCCGCTGCCGCACACATTCAAAAGCGCTTCCGCGATCCGATGCAAATGACATCGCAAGCGAGCAGCTTTATCGCGCACGGCTTCGGGGCAATCTTGATCGCGGTGCGCTTTGGCAAAGGCCACAATGCAGATGTCTGC
>NZ_RZOM01001605.1:0-853 GCF_003999175.1 Mesorhizobium sp. M7A.F.Ca.ET.027.03.2.1
CCCTCACCCTTACCCTCTCCCCGTGTAGAGACGGGGAGAGGGGGGCGTCATCGTTGGAGCTTCTCCCTTCTCCCCGTCCCTATACGGGGAGAAGGTGCCGGCAGGCGGATGAGGGTCGGCGCCGGCGTTCGCTACCTGTCACTGATCCGTGGAGCGACCTGAGCCATGGCCGATATCGTCTTTCGCAACGTGACCAAACGCTACGGCAACACACTTGCCGTCGACGACGCCTCGTTCACCGTCAACGACAATGAGTTCTTCTGCTTCTTCGGACCGCCGCTGTCGGGCAAGTCGACGATCCTGCGCCTGGTGCTCGGGCTGGAGACACCTGACACCGGCGAAATCCTGATCGGAGGCAGGCCGGTCAACGCGATGTCGCCGGCCGAGCGCAACGTGGCGATGGTGTTCCAGAACCTGGCGCTGTTCCCGCATATGAGCGCGCTCGAAAATGTCCGCTTTCCCCTGGTCGAACGCCGGGTCGCCGAGGCCGAGATCAAGCGGCGGGTCACCGACGTCGCGGCGAAGCTGCATATCGGCCATATCCTGCACAAGCCGCCGGGACAGCTTTCGGGCGGGGAGCGGCAGCGCGTGGCGATCGCGCGGGCTCTGGTGCGCGATCCCAATGCCTATCTGATGGACGATCCGATCTCGGCGCTCGACGCCAGGCTGCGCGAGGAAACGCGCGTCGAGCTGAAGCGCATCCAGCGCGAACTCGGCAAGACGCTGATCTACGTCACGCATGACCAGGAAGAGGCGATGTCGGTCGCTGACCGCATTGCCATCCTGGAGGACGGCAAGATCAGGCAGATCGGTTCGCCGGCAGAGATCTACGACCGCCCGGCCAGCACCTATG
>NZ_RZOM01001606.1:0-852 GCF_003999175.1 Mesorhizobium sp. M7A.F.Ca.ET.027.03.2.1
ATGTCGATGACCGAGCGCGGCGGGATGTTGTAGATGATGATCGGCAGCTTGGTCGCCTTGGCGACCGCCGCGAAATGCTCGTAAAGGCCGCGCTGTGTCGGCCTGTTGTAGTAGGGCGTGACGACGAGGGCGGCATCGGCGCCGGCCTTCTCGGCATACTGCACGAGGCCGACTGCTTCCTCGGTGTTGTTGGAGCCGGCGCCGGCGACGACCGGAACGCGGCCCTTGGCCACCTCGATACACACCTTGACGACCTGGCGGTGCTCGTCATGCGACAGCGTCGGCGACTCGCCGGTGGTGCCGACCGGCACCAGGCCCGTCGTGCCCTCTGAGAGTTGCCATTCGACGAACGCGCGAAAGGCTTTCTCGTCGAAACGCCCGCTCTTTTCGAACGGTGTCACGAGCGCAGTAAGCGAGCCTCTCAGCATGTCGTCCAACTCCTTGGCACTTCTGGTGTTTTGTGTCGGTGTTTGTGGTCGCGCCTTCTAACCGAAAGCGAAGCGGCGCACCATAGTCTCGACATGGTTGCGCGGCAAGCATTGCCATGGTGCCAGCAAGCGCAATTCGAACAGCCTCGCTAACCCTTTGTTTACGGGCTCTTCACGACCTAAGTTTAGGCTTCGAGGCATCTTCGCCAGCCTGTGGGATGCCAGGACAAGGAAAGACTTAAGGATCATGCCGGGCGGTCGGCCTCACCTTTTCGCGCTGCTTGGCGCCACGCTCGCGCTGATGCCGGGCATGGCGATCAGCGGTAGCGTGGACGTACGGGTCACCTCAGCCATTCCGATGCCAGGCGCGGCAATTGCGCTGCCAGACCTGCAGGATAGGACGCGACAGGCGCCCTTGCCTGAC
>NZ_RZOM01001607.1:0-850 GCF_003999175.1 Mesorhizobium sp. M7A.F.Ca.ET.027.03.2.1
GGCTTCTACATCGAAAAGAACGCGCGCGGCGAAGGCAACATCGCGGTCGAGAGCGCGGTAAAATATTGGGACCGGGGCGCGTTGACCAAGGGCCTAGACGACATGCGCTCGATCTACAGCGATGCGCGCCAGAAAGGCCTCGGCATGTCGGCGGAGGAATTCCGCACCGCTGTCAGCAAAGCCATGCGTCGCGGTGATGTCGGCGAGAACGACGCAGTGTCGATGGCGGCGCAATCCTGGCGCAAAACGCTTTTCGATCCGCTGAAGGACGAAGCCATCGCTGCTGGCCTGCTGCCGGCAGATGTGAGCGTCAAGACGGCGACGTCCTACCTCACGCGCCTTTGGAACTCGAACCGCCTAAACGCTGGCGAAGCCCGCTTCAAAGCTATCGTGAAGCCATGGATCGATGACCAGCTATCGCATCTAGAATTCAAAGCTGACGAAATCAGGATCGGCAATCGCATCATCGACGCGGACAAGAAGCGCGAATCGTTCGGCAAGGTCAACGATCGCCTGGAAGGAATCGAAGGACGCCTGGCTGACCGGGAGACCGGCCGGCAGAGGCGAACGAGTGCGCTGACCCAGTTGCGTCAAGATCGTCTTGCCGTGCTCAAGGAGCGCGCGCCGGCCGCGCTGGTAACTACTCTGCGCGGCGCCGACGAAAATGCTGTGATGGTTGAGACGGTGAGGCAGGCTCGCGCTGCGGCGCGCTCGGCAGGCAAGAAGCAAACCTTCGCCGAACGATCACCGGTTTTGGCAATCATCAAAGCAAAGGGCGGTGCACGTGTCGGCTCCAAGCTGGACAACGAGCTGCGTGCGATGGGCGTCACGCCGAACACGCATCCAGGCA
>NZ_RZOM01001608.1:0-849 GCF_003999175.1 Mesorhizobium sp. M7A.F.Ca.ET.027.03.2.1
ATCCGGCCACGCTGGCCGCCGAGGCGAAGGATGCCGACATCGTCATCGTGCGCGCGCCGCTGCCACCACAGCTTTTCGACGGCGCAAAGCTGCTGCGGGCGGCAATCCGTCATGGCGCCGGGCTCGACATGATCCCCATGGAAGCAGCGGCGGCCGCCGGCGTGCTGGTGGCGAATGTGCCGGCGGTCAATGCCCGCTCGGTTGCCGAGCACGTCATGTTCGCGGCGCTCGCTTTGCTGCGCAACTTCCGCGTCGTCGACCGCGACCTGCGCACCAAAGGCTGGCTCGCCGGCCGCGAGCACGCCAATTCCAACAGCGAGCTTGCCGGCAAGACCATCGGCATCGTCGGCCTCGGCGCCGTCGGCCAGGCGGTTGGCCATATCGCCGCGCATGGCTTCGATCTGAAGGTGGTGGCAACGACGCGCAGCATGCAGCCGGCGCCTGACAAGGTCGGTTTCCTGTCGATCGACGCTCTCGTCGAGCAGAGCGACATCATCGTTCTGTGCTGCCCGCTGACGCCGGAAACGCGCGGCCTGATCAACCGTGAGCGGATCGCCCGCATGAAGCCGCATGCGCTGCTGATCAACGTGTCGCGCGGACCGGTCATCGATGACGATGCGCTGATCGAGGCGTTGCAGAAACGCCGTATCGGCGGCGCCGCGCTCGACGTTTTTGCCACACAGCCGCTGCCGTCGAACCATCCCTATTTCGGCTTCGACAATGTCATCATCACGCCGCACATGGCCGGGATCACCGAGGAATCGATGATGCGCATGGGCGTCGGCGCGGCGGGCGAAGCCTTGCTGGTGCTGGCCAACAAGCTGCCGGTCAATCTGCGCAATCCGGAAG
>NZ_RZOM01001609.1:0-849 GCF_003999175.1 Mesorhizobium sp. M7A.F.Ca.ET.027.03.2.1
GTGTCGTCGCGAAGCTTCTTATCCAAGTCCTTGATCAGCTTCAGGCGCGTCTGGATTTCATCGAGGGCGTCCTTC
Organism: Mesorhizobium sp. M7A.F.Ca.ET.027.03.2.1; assembly: GCF_003999175.1. Lineage (NCBI taxonomy): Bacteria > Pseudomonadati > Pseudomonadota > Alphaproteobacteria > Hyphomicrobiales > Phyllobacteriaceae > Mesorhizobium > Mesorhizobium sp. M7A.F.Ca.ET.027.03.2.1. The sequence goes on from NZ_RZOM01001609.1 coordinate 76, forward strand.
GCGAGCCTGAGAGTCCAGTCGTCGAGGAGTTCGTACAGCGCATCGAGATCGCCCGGCTGCAGCTCGTTCAGCTTCCCTACTAGGCTGAATTTCGACGTGCTCAGTTCAAGATTGGCGAGGATGCCCGCGACCTTGCCGATCTCTTCCGTCGAGATCGAGGGGCAATTATCGATCACCTCATCCACGAACTGATTCCAGCGTTCGCGCCCAACGGGAGGTAGCTGCCGCACCGTCTTGACCAGCTGTTCCTTGACGGAGTGTTTCGCCTCACGGCGGCGATCAGCAGAGAAGGTGGAGAGGTACTGCTTGATCTGCGCATGCACGGCGGGCCGGGTGGCCTGCCATGCCGGGTCATTGGGAAGGAACCCGCTCCAGTCCGGCTGCACCGCATTCTCGAGGATGTCTGCCGAGACGATGAACTGGAAGCGTTTCGCTTCGGTGCTCCGCCCGTCGAGGATACGCTCATGGTCGAACCCGACCCAGCCCGGGTTTCCGACAAGCCGCGAATTCACGCGCCATGCAATGCCGTGCTGCCTCGTGGTCCGATCGGCTTTCTGGCTATCGATCATTACGATCTGGACCACCCCAAAGCCGGGCACGTCGACGTTGACCTTCTGGATGTTGCGCGTCGGGATGTCATCGAATGTGACCAAAGTTCCGTCGAGCGAGACCACGAAATTCGGGTCCGCGAGAAAGCGCGTGACGATGATCTCGCGGGCTGTGTCCGCGCCCATGGAAGTGCCATCGGAGGCGGTCGCCATTATCTCCGTACCA
>NZ_RZOM01000160.1:0-8066 GCF_003999175.1 Mesorhizobium sp. M7A.F.Ca.ET.027.03.2.1
GAGATGGTGGAATCCTATGACCGCGGCGATGTCGCCTGCAATCATGCGTTGGCTATGAGCGAGCACACCGGCACGCATTTCGACGCGCCGGTCCATTTCATCCGCGGCGGTGCTGCCATCTCCGGCATTCCGGTCGAGCGTTTCTTCGGCCGCATGGTGACGATCGATGCGCGTGGCTGTCGTCCCCGGCAGGCGGTCGAGCCGGATGCTGTCTTCGCTTTCGAGGCCGAACATGGCTGCGTACGGCAGGGCGACGCCGTGTTCTTCCATTTCGGCTGGGACCGGTTCTGGGACGATCCGGCCGCGTTTCTCGCCGACTGGCCCGGCCTGTCGCGGCAAGCAAGCGAATTGCTGCTCGAGCGCGGTGGGCGCATCGTTGGCTCGGACTGCCTGTCGATCGATTGTTTCGGCAGCGAGGATTTCCCGGCGCACAGTACGTTGCTTTCAGCCGGCATCCTGATCGGCGAGAATTTCGCACGGCTTGGTGACTTGCCGCCTCGGTGCTTCCTGATCAGCTTGCCGCTGGCGATCGAAGGCGGCACCGGATCACCGCTGCGCGCCATCGCGCTGGTCGAGGGCTAACCACGGCTTAAGAGAAGTCCAGCTGAACCTTGAGCGTTCGCTCCGGTTCCTTCTCGATCAAGTCGAAGGCTGCGCGTGCATCCGCCGCCGCGAACACCTGCGTGATCATGCCTTGCGGATCGAGCCGCTTGTCGGCCAGCCATTCGACGACGCGCGGCAACAGCCGGCGGTTCAGGCGCGAGCCGACGATGGTCAGTTCCTTGCGCACCACTTCCTGCTGGCTGAGGTTGGATGGGGCGTCCGAAAAGCCGAGCAGGCCGATGCGGCCCGCCGGGCTGGCCAGCCGGCAAGCCTCGTCGAGAAGTGCGGGAATGCCGGCGCCGTCAATGACCAGCGTCGGGCCAAGACCGTCATTTTCACCGCGCACCGCGGCCGGCGCGGGATCGCGCACGGAGTGGATCACCCTGTCGGCACCGAAGCGGAGCGCTCGCTCGAGGCGGGCTTCGTCGATATCGGCAACGATGCAGCGTGCGCCCTTGAGCTTGGCGACCTGCAGGACAGTGACGCCGACCGTGCCGGCGCCATAGATCAGCACTGTGTCCTCGGGTCCGCAACCGGTACGATCAAGCACATTGGCGGCGATGGAAAACGGCTCGGCCAGTGCCGCCAGCCCAAACGGCATATCCCTTGGAACCGGTATGACATTTGCCGCCGGCACCGCGACGAAGGCGCGAAAACCGCCGTCGCGGTGAACGCCCATCACTTCGAGGTTGGCGCAGACATTGGAGCGGCCGACCCGGCAGGGATAGCAGTGGCCGCACGACACCACGGGATCGACCACCACACGGTCTCCCGTCGCAATGCCGGTCACATTGCGTCCGAGCGCTGTTACGGTGCCGGCGAATTCATGGCCGATGATACGTGGATAGACGGCGAACGGATTGGAGCCATGCAGGATGTGAATGTCGGAGCCGCAGATGCCGGCACGGCTGACATGAACGACGACTTCGCCTGCCCCGGGCTGGGGTATCGTGCCCTGCCGGACTTCCAGCGACTGCGGCGCGCGAACGAGAACTTCAAGCATGGTCTCACCACTTGTATACTAGTCGACAAGTGGCTCAATCTCGCTGCTTCGTCAAGCGCTCGTGGCGGCTGTTAGACAGCCTCTTACCCGACACGTTGCGACACGAAATCGGAACTGGCGTTCACTGAAACGCAAATGCCCTGGCGTCCGCAGTTTGGACGCTCAATGCGCTGTCTTGCCGGTCTCCTCTCGAAGTGGGGGCAGTCAAAATTTGTTGACTTCCATCAAGGAGGAAATGACTACCGCTTGCCTATCCGTCGGACCATAAGACAGGCTGTGCGATCGGGGCCTCGGCCGGCTTGCCGCACGGAAGGCGACCTTGCCTTTGAACGCGGACGCGCCATCTGGAATGGGGCAGCCGCCTGCATGACGGAATGGCAACAGCATTGGAACAGCCTCAATTTGCCACCGAGCGCGATCCGAGGCTGAGACTGATTATTCCAATCATCGTCGCCATCGCCTTTCTGATGGAGCAGCTCGATTCCACCATCATCACCACCGCGATCCCTGCCATCGCGCGCAGCCTCGACACGACGCCGGTCAGGCTGAACCTGGCGATCACCACCTACATCCTGACGCTGGCCGTATTCATTCCCGTCAGCGGCTGGTTCGCCGACAGGTTCGGCGCACGAAAAGTGTTCGCGCTGGCGCTTTTCACCTTCACCCTCGGCTCGGCGCTGTGCGGCATGGCCAACAGTTTCGGCATGCTTTTGGCGATGCGCGCCCTGCAGGGGCTGGGCGGCGCCATGATGACGCCGGTCGGGCGGCTGATCCTGCTGCGCAGCTTTCCGCGCAGCGGGCTTATCACCGCCATGACCTACACGACCTTGCCCGCCATCATGGGGCCGGTGATCGGGCCGCTGCTCGGCGGCCTGTTGACCACTTACGCGTCGTGGCGCTGGATATTCTATGTCAACGTGCCATTCGGTTGTCTCGGCATTCTGGCGGCGCTGCGCTTCGTCGACGATTTCCGCGAGGAGGCGGTGCAGCGCTTCGACTTCGCCGGGTTCCTGATGGTGGGATGCGGAGTCGCGCTGCTGCAGTTCGGGCTGGAAAGCATCGGGAGGCCGATCATCTCCGTTTCGGCGACAGCGTTGGTGTTGGCCGCGGCGATCCTGCTGCTGCTCGCCTTCGGGCGCTATGCGCGCCGCGTCGTTGCACCGGCAGTCGATCTGACACTGTTTCGATTTCGCTCGTTCTGGGTCGGTACGCTCGCAGGCGGCCTGTGCCGCGTTGGCCTCAATGGCGTGCCTTTCCTGTTGCCGCTGATGCTGCAGGTCGGCTTTGGCATGAGCCCGGTCACCTCGGGCTCGCTGACATTCGTCGGCAGCTTCGGCGCCTTGCTCATTCGGCCGCTGCTGTCGCCGCTGTTGCGGCGCTTTGGCTTCAATGTCGTGCTCATCGGCAGCGCGGTGGTCGGCTCCGCCGCTGTCGGGGGCTTTGCCTTGATCGAGGCCGATACGCCGCATTGGATGATCGGCCTTTACGTCTTTGTCTTCGGGGTCATCCGGTCGGCGCAGTTCATGACCTCCAACACGCTGTCCTATGCCGACCTGCCGGCCGACAAGCTCAGCCGCGCCACCAGTCTCGGCGGCGTCCTGCAGCAACTCAGCGTATCGCTCGGCGTCTCGATCGCCGCCATGGTGCTGGGCCTTGTCGCAGGAGAAACCCACATCGTGACAGCGGAACGCTTCCACCAGGTGTTCCTGCTGACCGCGGTCATCCCGCTGCTGTCCATTCCTGGTTTCCTGTACCTGCGTGCCGAGGACGGCGTGCAGGTCAGTGGCCACGTTCGACCGGGCAATTAGCGCAAATGATGCCGAATGCGGAGTATACAGGCATACATATATCCACATGGGGAGTCTTCAGTTAGGCTGGCACCATGTGAGCGGGAGCATCGATTGCGAGGATTTGCGGAAAGCGTGATGCAGGGGCCGCGAACCGTGGCCGAACAAGTCGCCAATGTCCTGCGCGAAGCGATTGCCAGTGGGACCATCAAGGCGGGCACTTCGCTGCGCCAGGATGAATTGGCCGAGCAGTTTGGCTTCAGCCGCATGCCAATTCGTGACGCCCTTCGCCAATTGGAAGCCGAAGGTATTGTCTCCATTCATCCCACAAAAGGCGCGCAGGTCGCTCGGATGGACGGCGCCGAGATCGGTGAAATTTATGCGCTGCGCGAATTGCTTGAATGCGAGGCGTTGCGGCTTTCGCTTCCTAACCTCGCTGCCGCGAAGCTCGACGAGGCGGAACAGGTGCTCGATCAGATCGACGCGGAGCGCAATGTCGGCCGATGGGGCGCGCTGAACCGTGCCTTTCATCTGGCTCTCTACGACGCCTGCGGCAACCATCGATTGCTCGGCCTGATCGAGGCGCACCACAATGCCGCCGATCGCTACGTCCGCATCCTGCTGTCGAACCTGGACTATCGCAGCCGCTCGCAGACGGAGCATCGCGAGCTGCTGGCCGCCTGCCGACGGCGCGACGGCGACAGGGCCACAAGCATTCTGAGGCAGCATCTTCGCGAGGGAAGCGAGACGCTGGTCAGCGCGATCAGGGAAGATGGCCTGTCGCGAAAATCCTGACGGCGTGGCTTGAGCTCCGGTTGCCTCTGCGCACGATCACTGCCACATATTGCAACATCGATACTCGATCCGAGGATCATCATGTCCCCCGACAGCAGCCTGCCGGCGCGCGCCCTTGCTCCACGTCGCCACGAAGAGATCCTGCGGCGGCTGGGCGCCCAGGGGTCTGTCAGTGTCGCCGAACTGGCCGGGTTCTTCGATGTCTCACGCGAAACCATCCGCCGCGACCTGAAACTGCTGTCGGTTAAAGGGCAACTCGGCATCGTCCATGGCGGCGCTGCCCGTTTCGAGCCGAGCGAACCGGCAATGAGCCTGCGCAGCCAGGAGAATGCCCGGGGCAAGGCTGCGATCGGCAGGATAGCTGCTGGTCTTGTGAAGGACGGCATGGTGGTGTTCCTCGATTCCGGCACCACCACGCTGGCCGTCGCACAGGCCATGACCGACCTGCGCGATCTCACCATCTGCACGGCGAGCCTGAAGATCGCGCTTCTGCTGTGCCACGTCTCAGGCATGCGCGTGCATATGCTGGGTGGCGAAGTCGATCCCGGCGAAGAAGCAGCCTCCGGCATCGACATGCTGGAAGCCATGTCGCGCTTTCGCGTCGACGTCGCCTTCCTTGGCGGGGGCGCGCTGTCGCCCGACGGCGAGGTTACCGATTTCACCCGCGCCGGCGCCGAACAGCGCAGCCGCATGATCGCGCTTGCCGCCAAAACCTACTTCGTTCTCGACAGCAGCAAGTTCGCAAAGCTGACGCCGCTCAGGATCCCGAATTTTCAGCGTGCCGCCGGCGTGATCGTCGACGCGAAGCCTCAGGCTGACATCGCTGAGGCGCTTGCGCGCAAGGGACCTGAGCTGATGATTGCATCTTGATGTGATGTTTTGTGGTATTTTGTGTTGATATTTGGAAATCGACAGCTATGATCCGGCTCGTGTCAAAACGGCAGGATCTCCCATGGCAAACCAATTCCCCACCCAGGCGCGCGTTGTCATTGTCGGCGGCGGTATCATCGGCTGCTCGGTCGCATATCATCTGACGAAGCTCGGCTGGACCGATGTCGTGCTGCTTGAACAGGGGCAACTCAGCGGTGGCACCACCTGGCACGCCGCAGGGCTTGTCGGCCAGTTGCGCAGTCACTCCAACATGACCAGCCTGATCAAATACTCCACGCAGCTCTATGGCGAGTTGGAAGCCCAGACCGGGCTTGCCACCGGCTGGAAGAATTGTGGCTCGCTGTCGGTGGCGCGGACCGCCAACCGCATGACGGTGCTGAAGCGCACGGCCGCATCGGCACGCGCCCAGGGCGTCGACATCGACGTGATTTCGCCGAAGGAGGCGGCCGATCTATGGCCGGTCATGGCGATCGACGATCTGGTCGGGGCCGTATGGCTGCCGGGTGACGGCAAGGCCAATCCGACCGATCTCACGCAATCGCTCGCCAAGGGTGCGCGCAATCGCGGCGCGAAAATTATCGAGCGGGTCAAGGTCACTGGTATCAGCCAGAGGAATGGTGTCGCCTGCGGTGTCGAGACGGACCGCGGCAACATTGCCGCCGAGATCGTCGTCAATTGCGCCGGCCAGTGGGCGCGCAAGGTGGGGCTGATGTGCGGCGTCTCGGTGCCGCTGCATTCGGCCGAGCACATGTACATCGTCACCGGCAGGATCGAGGGCGTACATCCGGACCTGCCCGTGATGCGCGACCCCGACGGTTTCATCTATTTCAAGGAAGAGGTCGGCGGCCTGGTCATGGGAGGCTTCGAGCCCCATGCCAAGCCGTGGGGCATGAATGGCATTCCCGAAAATTTCGAGTTCGCGCTGTTGCCGGACGATTGGGACCAGTTCGAAATCCTGATGGAAAACGCGCTGGTCCGCGTACCGCAATTGGCTGAGGCCGAGGTCAAGAAATTCTACAACGGTCCCGAGAGCTTCACGCCGGACAACAATTTTCTCCTTGGCGAGGCGCCCGAATTGAAGAACTTCTATGTCGGCGCCGGCTTCAATTCGATGGGCATCGCCAGTGCCGGCGGCGCGGGCAGGGCGTTGGCCGAATGGATCGTCAACAGCGCGCCGACAATGGATTTGTGGCCGGTCGACATCAGGCGCTTCGCCTCGTTCAACAACAATCCGCGCTGGCTGCATGACCGTGTCAAGGAAACGCTCGGCCTGCATTACGCCATGCCGTGGCCGAACCGCGAACTGGACACCGCACGGCCCTTCCGCCGCTCGCCGCTCTACGGCCGGCTCGCCGCCAAGGGCGCCTGCTTCGGCTCCAAAATGGGCTGGGAGCGCGCCAACTGGTTCGCGGCACCGGGAGAAAAAGCCGAAAACGACTATGCCTTCGGCCGTCAGAACTGGCACGAGGCGGTCAAGCGCGAGATGAAGGCGACACGCGAAGCCGTCGCCGTCTTCGACCAGACCTCTTTCGCCAAGCTCCTCGTGCAAGGCCACGATGCCTGCGCCGCGCTCAACTGGATCTGCGCCGGAAATATCGACGTACCGGTCGGTACATCTGTTTATACGGGCGTGCTCAATGCACGTGGCGGCTATGAAAGCGATTTCACCGTGATGCGGCTTGGCGTGGAGAAATTCCTTATCGTCACCGGTTCGGCACAAGCCATCCACGATGCCGACTGGATCGTCAAAAACATCCCGTCCGACGCGCATGCAATCTTGACCGATGTCACCTCGTCCTACGCGGTACTGGCATTGATGGGGCCGCGCTCGCGCGATCTGCTGGGCAAACTCTCCTCGGCCGATCTCTCCAACGCCGGCTTTCCCTTCGCCACCATCCGCGAGATCGATATCGGCTATGCCACCGCCTATGCCAACCGCATGACCTATGTCGGCGAACTGGGCTGGGAACTGATCGTGCCGACCGAATTCGCCGTCGGTGTCTATGAGGCACTGCATGAGGCTGGCAGCGAGTTTGGCCTGATCGATGCCGGTTACTACGCGCTCGACGCCTTGCGTATCGAAAAGGGTTTTCGCGCCTGGGGTCGTGAACTGACGCCAGATATCAGCCCTTGGCAGGCTGGGCTTGGCTTTGCTGTGGCGATGGACAAGCCGGGTGGCTTTATCGGCCGCGACGCGCTGGTTGAGACGAAGCCATCAGCACCGGCAAGACGCGTCGTGCTGTGCACGCTCGATGATGCCGAGCCGATGCTGTGGGGCGGCGAACTGATCCTGCGCGACGGCAAGCCGGTCGGCGAAGTCCGCTCGGCCGCCTACGGCCACACGCTTGGCCGCTCGGTGGCGCTCGGGCTGATCGAGAACGAGGCGGGCGTCGATGCTGCGTTTCTCACCGGTGGTCGTTTCGAGATCGACCTTGCCGGCGTTCGCCATGCCGCGACAGCACATCTGCGCAGCCCCTACGATCCGAAGTCGGAGCGGGTGAAGGCTGATGTGGTGGAGGTTCGCGCTGCCGCCTAATCCGCCGACATGGACCTTGCCATATCCAGGAACGCCCGCACCAGTTTGCCGCCGCTGCGTTCACGCAGGCAGATCAGCGCTTCGTCCATCAGGGTCTCGGGAGCATCGATGGTGATCGGCACCAGCCGCGAATCCTGGCCGAATTCGGCCGCCGAGACAAAGCCGATGCCGGCGCCCGATGCGACGATCTCGCGGACCGCTTCGCGGCCCTCGGCTTCGATCGCCGGCCTGAGTTCGATTTTCGAGGCGGCTGCGAGATCTTCGAGTTTCTGACGCGTCTTCGAACCGCGCTCGCGCATGACCAGCGATTCCTGCGCGAGTTGCTTGAGGGTGAGCGACTTTTTCGCGGCCAGCGGGTGGTCGACGGATGCAAACGCGATGATCGGCGTCGAGTTGAGTTTCAGCACCTCGAAATCGCGCCCTGTCGGCACCTCGCCCAGCACGCCGATGT
>NZ_RZOM01001610.1:0-848 GCF_003999175.1 Mesorhizobium sp. M7A.F.Ca.ET.027.03.2.1
CTGCCGTCGTCAGGTCTAGGTCGGCGGTGAACGGCAGGTTGGATTTCTGGCTGAACGGTGTCGCCGGCCACACGCCACCCTTATTGGTTTCTTCCTTGTCGGCAAGAAAGGCGGAATCGCCGAACAGCGCCACCGCCATCGGATCGAGGTCGAGTTCGTCGAGCATCAGCGCCCCGGCCAGATGCGGCACGCCGGCCTTGCCGTCGACCCCCTCCTTTACATCGATATTGACGTCGCCGGACACCGCCGCTTCGTTGATGGCGCCGTTGAGTTCGTCCAGCACCAGCAGGCCGTTGCCATAGTCGCCCTGTGCCGAAAACGACGTCGACATGCCCGCCCCCATGCCCGGCAGGCCGATACCTGTCGTCATCAGCCATGGCTCGATGTCGGCGGCATCGAGGCTGAGCTTGCCCTTGGCGGCGAAGCCTTGCGGCGTATCGGCGATCGTCCCCTCGAAACCCGCCTTGAAGTCGTTGCCGGCAAGGCTGAAATTCGTCGTCAGGCCGCCACCAAGCGTTCCCTTGGCCTGAATGTCGGTGCTTGCCTCGCCCAGCATGCCGAGCGGCAGTGCCGGCAGGCCGTAGAGGGCCAGCAGCGTGGTGGCATCAGGGTTTTTGGCATTGAAGGTAAGCGCCACCGGCGCTTCGAGAAGCTTGTCCACCGCCCCCTTTCCCGACAGCGATGCGGAAAAGGCCGAGCCGCCGGCCTTGCCTTGTCCGCTCACCGCCAGGCCCGTGGTGCCGTCGCCATTGTCGGCCGCACTCGCCACGAGGTCGACACGCGCATCCTGGAACAGCTCGGGATAGGCTGCGGCACGGCTCGCCAGTCCCTTGAGCACGGCGCTGTCG
>NZ_RZOM01001611.1:0-847 GCF_003999175.1 Mesorhizobium sp. M7A.F.Ca.ET.027.03.2.1
GTGCCGCACCGCATCACTGCCATTCTGCAAGGCGAGAGCCTGCTCAACGACGCCACCGCCTTGCTGATCTACCGGATGGCGATTTCGGCGGCAGCAGGTTCCATTCTGCTGAGCAGCGCCGTTCCGATGATCCTGCTGTCCACGCTCGGCAGCCTTGCCGCCGGCTACCTGCTTGGCCGGGTGTCTCTGATGACGCTGGGCCGGATCGAGGACCCGGCGAGCGGCACTGTGGTGCAATTTGCCGGCACATTCGGGGTCTGGATCCTGGCTGACAGGATCGGACTATCGGCCATCATCACCATAGTCGTCTATGCCATGACGATCGCCCGCACCGCACCGCGCCGCATGCCGGCCAGAAACCGCATCAGCTCCTATTCGGTCTGGGAGACGGCGGTCTTCGTGCTCAATGTTCTGGCTTTCGTGCTGATGGGCCTGCAGGCGCGTACGATCGTCGGCAGGCTTGCCGGGCAGGGGCAGACCGATGCGTTCGTCCTGGCCGGGACAGTGCTTGCCATCGTCATCGTCTCACGCCTCATCTGGGTGCTGGGGTGCGGAGCGATCATCAGGTGGTTTGGCCGTTTCGGCGTGGCTGATCGTCAGCGTGACGCTCCGTCGTTTCGTGGCGGCGTGCTGATCGGCTGGTGCGGGATGCGAGGTTTGGTGACGCTTGCGGCGGCATTCGCCCTGCCGGCTGAATTCCCGGCCCGCGACCCGATCGTGCTCGCTGCTTTCACGGTCGTGCTCGGCACGCTGGTGCTGCAAGGCATGAGCTTGAAGCCGCTGCTGCGCCTGCTGAACCTCGACCCTGACGAAACCGTCGACCGCGAGGTTGCGCAGGCGCGTGTTG
>NZ_RZOM01001612.1:0-842 GCF_003999175.1 Mesorhizobium sp. M7A.F.Ca.ET.027.03.2.1
GCCCGAGACTGTTGTGCAGGTGCTTGCGCATGGCCTGGCGGGCGGCGCGGCCATCCTGCCTTTCGATGGCGTCGACGATTGTCCTATGTTCGCTGTGTATGCGCGCGTAGTAGCTGTCCTTGAGTTCGGGCGTGACCAGATAGCCGAGCTGGAAGCGCGGGACGATCATCGGCCCGAGATAGCTTAGGAAACCGTGAATGAATTCATTTCGTGCCGCCTTGGCGATCGCCAGGTGGAAATCATAGTCGTAGTGGATCTGGACGACGGCGGGATCGGCCTGCTGGGCGTCGACCTGTTCCATCAAGGTGCGGATCGCGCTGGCTTCCGCATCGGTGCGCCGTTCCGCGCACAATCCTGCCGACTCCACCTCGACGCTCAACCTCAGCTCGAGCAGCGCAATGGTTTCCGGCAAGGTCCTGAGCGCTTCGTCCGGTATCGAGAAGTTGCGCGGCGCCGGCGTCTCGCTGACGAACATGCCGCGCCCCTGCTGCGGCACCACCAGGCCTTCGGAACGCAGTCGCGCCACAGCTTCCCGCACCACGGTGCGGCTGACATCGTACTCGGCGCAAAGCTCCGCCTCAGTCGGCAATTGCGCGCCGGGCAGCAGCTGTCCGGAACGGATCTTCTCGGACAGGCTCTCCGCCACGACGGTGGAAAGCGGCTTGCGCTTCGTCATCAGTCTCCCTCTCGCCAGATTCGGGATGATGCCCGAACCGGCAGGACCATTCAAACCGCCGCGGTGACGATCAGCTCGACCAGCATTCCGGGCTTCGCCATCCGTCCTTCGCCCGATGAGCGCGCCGGTGCGTGCTCCCCGGGCATCCAGGCGTCCCACACCGCAT
>NZ_RZOM01001613.1:0-841 GCF_003999175.1 Mesorhizobium sp. M7A.F.Ca.ET.027.03.2.1
ACAGGGACCCCCACTGGCCGCGCCGCCGGCGGCGCGGCAGAAATAGACCTCCTGCTCCGGATGCAGGACGATTTCAAAGCCGGCGCTGCGCAGCATCGCTTCGGTGCAGGCGCGGTTGGGTATCCACCAGTTGGTCGGGTCATCGGCATAGCGGTGCTCGATGAAATGGAGCTTGGGAAATTCCGGCCGGTCGAACAGGTCATGCGTCCAGAAATGATAGTTCTCTTCCATCTCGGGCAGATCTGTGCTGCCGCGCTGCATGGACTGGAAGATCATCAGGTCACCGGCGACGTGCTCACGGATAAGGTCGAGCGCGAGCAAGGGGTGGCGCAGGTGATAAAGCACCCCCATGAACAGCACGACATCGAACGTTTCACTCAGGGCGCCGACGTCGTAGACCGAAAGTTTCTGGAATTCGATCTCGCAATCGGCGATCTCGGCGGCAAAGCGGGCCTGCGCCAGATAGGCCTCATCGAAATCGATGCCGAGGACACGGGCAGCACCTCGCCGTTTCATCTCGATGGAATAGAAACCGGCATTGCAACCAATATCCAACACCGTCTTGCCTGTCAGATCGGCGGGAATGGCCTCGGCGAATTTGCGCCATTTGATCAGCGGATAATTGCCGAGAAAATGGTTGGGAGCGGTTTCGACACCCGCCAGTTCCATGTTGTGGAACCACGGGCCGAGAGCATCGATACGGCGGCGGATTTCGGCATGGGAATGCAGCATGATCAGGCTCCTTCGCCGGGAACGACAGGCACATGCGAACGGGCACCTGGCATAATCGTGGCGGGTTGGTGATGGACGGGTGCGGCGCCGTCCTCGAGCAGCCGCAGGG
>NZ_RZOM01001614.1:0-841 GCF_003999175.1 Mesorhizobium sp. M7A.F.Ca.ET.027.03.2.1
GTGGCGAACTGCTTGATCAGCGGCGTCGCCACCGATGTCGCCATGGTTTCCGGCGAGGCGCCGGGCAGCGAAGCCGAGACGTTGACCACCGGGAATTCGGCGCTGGGCAGTGCCGCCACCGGCAGGAACTTGTAGGCGAACAGTCCGCCCAGCACGAGGGCGAACGACATCAGAAGGGTGGCGACAGGCCTGCGTATGCAGAATTCGGAGATCATTGGGCTGCCTCGCCGGCGTTGCTCGCCTCGGCCACCTTGGGAGCAGCATTCGCCGTGGCCTTGCCCTCATGCACCGCGGCGCCGTCCTTCAGCCTCGTCTGGCCCTCAGTGACAACTTTCTCGCCGCTTTTCAGCCCCTGGCTGATGGCGCTGTTGTCGCCTTCGGTCAGCGCCACCTGCACCGGCCGCATCTCGACCGTGTTGTCCGGTTTGACGACATAGACGAACGGCCCCTTCTGGCTTGGCTGCACCGCGACCGTGGGAACCGATGTCATCTGCGGCAGGATGCCGGCGTCGAGCACGACATTCACATACTGGCCGGGCCATAGCGAAAGATCGGCATTGGGAATGCTTGCCCGCGTGGCAATCGTGCCCGACGCGGTGTCGACGCTGGAGTCGACGAAATCGAGCGTACCCTTGCCGATCGGCGTCGGGTCACCATCCTTGGTCAGTGTCACCGCGCCCTGCTGCGGGTTGGCGAGCGCCTTGTGCAGCAGGGCCAGGTTACTCTCGGGAAGATTGAAGTTGACCTGCAGGGGGTCCATCTGGGTGATGGTCACCAGCGGGGTCGCCGTGCTGCTGTTGCCATTGCTGACGGTGACGAGATCGCCGACGGCGACGCTGAC
>NZ_RZOM01001615.1:0-836 GCF_003999175.1 Mesorhizobium sp. M7A.F.Ca.ET.027.03.2.1
GACTTCGCAGGTGACCAGATTGTAGCCGGCGCGCTCAACATGGCCGAACAGATCCTGATAGAGCCGGCGGGCATGGCCGCGGCCGCGCGCGTGCGCCGCCACGACAACGCGGTCGACATAGACGAAGCGCTCGTAGCGTTCGCGAAACCAGAGGAAATTCGGGCTGTCGTAGCGGGCGTCCTGGTCGAAGGTCATGATGAAGGCTTCGAGATCGCCGATGCGCCTGGTGTAAAACGCTTCGCCAAGCAGGAAGGACAGCCGCTCAGCCTCCAGCCACGACAGTTCTGCGGCATGCTCGTTGTTGAGCGCCAGGATCGCCGCTTCGTCTGCGGCCGATACACGGGCTATCGGGGCAGGGGTCGAGGTCATGCCTTGGCTGCCGCGATCGTTGCCGCCACCAGCGGTGTGTCGGTGAGCGTGTTGCGGTATTCGCGATCGAGATCGGAACCACCCATGCCGACATGGGGATTGCGGTAGTCCATGGCACTCGGCACATCCTTGAGGGCGGCAAAATGCATTTCGGACAGGCCGGTTTTGCTGCGCACTTCGGCAATGTTGTGCAAATCCAGTCCGCCGCAGCCGAGGATGACGATGCGCTCGCCGGCCTGCCGCACCAGATCCGCCAACAGCGGCAAGCCTTCGATAGCAGTGTCACGCTGGCCGCTGGTCAGCACGCGGCCGACCTTGCTGCGGATCAGCGATTCGAGCGCCTCGGCCGGGTCGCGCGTCATGTCGAAGGCGCGATGACAGGTGACGTTCAAGGGGCCGGCCGCCTGCGTCAGTTCGCTCATGCGCGCCTCGTCCATGGTGCCATCGGCGTTCAGGCAGCCAAACAC
>NZ_RZOM01001616.1:0-836 GCF_003999175.1 Mesorhizobium sp. M7A.F.Ca.ET.027.03.2.1
CGGCCGTAAGATCGGTCCTTGATTTTTTTTCTCGCCGGGGACAATTCTGTGAAAACATACGCTCCACCAAGCGAAACCGTTGCGAAAGCCGAGCCTGCCTATGTTGACGGCTCGCGCTGGCGCGAAGCGACACTGACCCAAAAGATCGTCAAGTTCCGATATCGGTACTGGCCAGATCATATACTGGGTGAAATCCTGGCAAAGCGATGGATGGAAACGGCAATCCCCGTATTGCTGCTCATCGTCGTGTCCGTCGCCATGTCGTTCCTGACGCCTGATTTCCTGACCCTTGGCGGCATATCCGACACATTGCAGCAAGCTGCCGAGATCGGCTTCGTGGTTCTCGGTCTCACGCTCGTCATGATCGTTGGGGGCATCGACCTGTCTGTCGGATCGATCTTCGCACTCTGCAATTTCGTAGCGCTTTATCTGATCGGCGTCGTCGCGGCTCCGTTTCCCGTCGTGATCCTGGCCACGATAGCCTGCGGCTGTCTTCTTGGCCTCGTGAACGGCATCCTAATCGGATATTTCCGGCTTCGGGCGTTTTTGACCACGCTGATCACCCTGATCATATACCGAGCCACCTACGACATGCTGATCCTCGATCATGCGTTGGAGATAGCGGGAAGCCTTCCGGATTCACAAGCATGGGAACTCCTTTCCGAGGCCGCGTTCCTCGGTTTTCCCCTGGTCGCCTGGGTATATGCCGCAGTCGCTATCTATGGCCACGTCTTTCTAACAAGACTTCGCCCGGGTTGGCACATCAATGCGATCGGCGGTGCCCGGCGTTCTGCATATAATAGCGGCATCAACGTTCGTCGGACGGTTACCTTGAC
>NZ_RZOM01001617.1:0-833 GCF_003999175.1 Mesorhizobium sp. M7A.F.Ca.ET.027.03.2.1
AACACCGTCTTGTCGTCAGTAACGACAAGCAGAACGAGATATATTGATGTTCATTCCACCTGTGCGGTTATCAGGCTGGACTTTTTTCCGCAATGTCAAAAAAGGCCTGCCGCAAGGAAAGTGTTATTGAGCCGGGGTGCCCATTGGCGACCGTATCGCCGTCGATAGCCACCACCGGCATGGCGAGTGTCGTTGCGGAGCTGATGAACGCCTCGCGTGCCGCCTTGGCCTCGGCGACGGAAAAGCCGCGCTCCTCGATCTTCAGGCCGAGCTTGGCCGCCACTTCGAACATGGTCGTGCGGGTGATGCCGCGCAGGATGCCGTGCTCGGCCGGCCTGGTGACCAGGACGCCGTCCCGAGTGACGATCCAGGCATTGGACGAGCCGCCTTCTTTTACGTTGCCTTCGGCGTCGACGAACCAGGCTTCCTGCGCACCGGCCTCCTTTGCCTTCTGCTTGGCCAATACATTGGGCAGCAGCCCGACGGTCTTGATGTCGACGCGGTCCCAGCGGTTCTCCGGCACGGTGATGACCGCGATGCCGGTCTCGGCTCGCTTTGCTCCGGCTGCGGGGTCGGCCTTCCTGGCGGTCACCACCAGGGCCGGCTTGGTGTCGGCGGAAGGGAAGACAAAGTCGCGGCTGGCGACGCCGCGCGTCACCTGGACATAGACCAGGCCGTTGGCGACATGGTTGCGGTTGACCACCTCGCGCAGGATAAGCGGCAGCACGTGAGAGGTGACTGGCCAGGCGATCGACAATTCGGTCAGCGAGCGGTTCAGCCGCGCCAGATGGCGCGGCATGTCTACGATGAAGCCACGCGCCACCTCGCAGACC
>NZ_RZOM01001618.1:0-833 GCF_003999175.1 Mesorhizobium sp. M7A.F.Ca.ET.027.03.2.1
TAACGAAGCTGCTCGACGGACGGCAGACGTTCGCACAGGATTTCTGACAATCGAATCTCACTCTCGGTAGGCATGCCGAAACATGTGCCGGCTTCGAGCTGCCGTGTGGCCGCCTCCAGGATCCGGCGATTGCCATAGCCATGGATCAGAGAGGTGAAGTTCCCCAAGGCGTCGATCCGGACATGGCAATCGACATCGGTGATCCGGCAGCCATCGCCGCGCCAGGCATAGATTTGATGCGGCTTGCGATAGACGGTCGTGCGCGTGTTCCCGCCAGGCATGACCTCGCGGGCACGGGCATAAAGCTTTTCGGAATTTGGTGTCGCTGGTGCTGACATGAGGTCGCTCATCACATGGTTCTAGCTGGCAAGATTGATCCGCTCTCGACGCAAGGTCGGGTGGCCGTTCTCGAATTCTTGAGCAAAACGGTGGCCTGAATAGACGGCGGCATAGATGGCGGCCGGCGCTTCGCAATCCCCGATGCGTGAGACGCGGCGCAGTCGGCCTGCGTCACCCCTGTCAAGACGGGCGGTCAGCGCTTCAAACAGTTCGTTGCGAGGTAGCCGCGCTGTGACGAGGACAAGGGCCTCGATCTCTCGGTGGCTCGTTGCGCCTGTTCGCGCATCAACGAAGAGGGCCTGGCCTTCATGCGTACCGGTGAGCGCCATGTGCGTAACCATTCCAACGCCACGCTCATATAGCCGCTTTGCTGTTCGAATGTTTTCAAGCGTGTTGATCGTGAAGGAGGACACGTCGGCCGCTGGTGTGACCAGCGTCACATTTTTGCCCATTAGCGCCAGTTTTTCAGCGATCACGGCGCCCATGTAATAGTG
>NZ_RZOM01001619.1:0-831 GCF_003999175.1 Mesorhizobium sp. M7A.F.Ca.ET.027.03.2.1
CACCCGCTCGCTGCCGTCGCGCACATCGGCGCCATGCGCCTTCATGATGCTGCGGGCCTCGTCATGCAGCACGTCGACGCCGATTTCCCTGAGCACGCGCAGGGAGGCGAGGTGGATCGATTCCAGCTCGTCGTCGGAGACCAGCCTAGTCGGCGTCAGCGGGTTTTTCAGCTGGCGGAAAGCCGGCTGCTCGAACGCGGCCGAGCCGCCGGCGCGCTTTCCGGCGCGGCCGCCGCGACGGGCGCGGTCGGTGGCCAATGCCGGTTCTGAGGGTTGTAGGGCGGCGGTCATGAATGGTCCTCGTAGGATGCGATAGCGGGCGGCATAATGGACCGGCGGCTGTCCAGCCATTGCGGAGGCGGCGACCACTAGGGCGAGGGAAGCGACATGCCGGAACGGCAGTTGCGCGGCCACGACATCGGCCTGATCCCGCCGCCTCGTTGGCGCAAGCGGATTTCGCCGGGCGGCCCTTCCTTTGCCTGGATCGAACCGATAGCTACTCGGGCTTGCCGGCCGGATGGCCAGCAATTCACATGGATGGCAGCATGGTTGCGACCGGCTCGAACGAAGGCGAAGCAGGAACGCAGTGGGCAGCGCTTGCCGGCGTCACCGCGGCACTTGCGATGTTCGGCGCGGCGCAGGGGTTGAGTTCGCCGCTGTTCACGCTGCTGATGCAGAAACAAGGCATGTCGCCAGCGCTGATCGGCTTGTCGGCGGCGATGATGCCGCTCGGGCTGATCCTTTCGGCTTCTTTCGTGCCCGCGGCTGTGCGGCTTGTCGGTGCACGCAATCTGGCGGTCGGCTGCTCGCTGATCGGCGCGCTCTGCTTCC
>NZ_RZOM01000161.1:0-8035 GCF_003999175.1 Mesorhizobium sp. M7A.F.Ca.ET.027.03.2.1
CAACCGGACAATGCCGCCGTCGTTCAGCCGGTTGCGGTGGCGGTCGAAGCCAGCAGCCTGCGCGATCAGGTGGCGACGATCCGGCGGGCGCTGGCGGGATCGCCGGTTCGCAAATGGTTGCTGTGGACGTCGGTCGGTATCATGGCCGTGATCATCGCAACGTCGATCGGCCAGGTTCTGCTCAACCGCTGGAACCAGCCTTTCTACGATGCGCTTGCGCGCCGCGACATGGCGGCCTTCCTGCACCAGCTCCTCGTCTTCGCGATGATCGCCGGCGGGCTGCTGGTGCTCAATATCGGCCAGACCTGGCTCAACCAGATGATCAGGCTCAAACTGCGCGAGGCGCTGACGCTGGATCTGATCGATCAGTGGATGCGGCCGGCGCGCGCCTTCCGGTTGGCCAATGCCGGCGCCATCGGCGTCAATCCCGACCAGCGCATGCAGCAGGACGCCGCGCATCTGTCCGACCTGTCAACCGATCTCGGCGTCGGGCTGCTGCAGTCGTGCATCCTGCTCGTGTCCTTCGTCGGGGTGCTGTGGGAGCTGTCCTCGGGCTTCGTGTTCCACATCGGCGGGACCTCGCTGGCCATACCGGGCTACATGGTCTGGGCCGCTATCCTTTACGCCGGCATCGCCTCCTGGCTGAGCTGGCTGGTCGGGCGCCCGCTCATCCGCCTGAACAGCGACCGCTATACACGCGAAGCCGAGCTGCGCTCCTCGATGGTGCGCGTCAACGAGAATGTCGATGCCATCGCGTTGTATCATGGCGAGGCCGACGCCAGGCGGCGGCTCGAACTCGATCTCGGCACGGTGCTGGGCGCCATGCGGCGCATCTACACCGCCCAGATCAACCTGTCCTGGGTGACCGACACCTATGGCTGGATCACCCTCGTGGCGCCCATACTGGTCGCTTCGCCGGTCTATTTCTCAGGTGATATCAGCTTTGGCGGGCTGATGATGGCGGTCGGCGCCTTCAACCAGGTCCACTCTTCCTTGCGCTGGTTCATCAACAACATCGGCAGCATCGCCGATTGGCGCGCCACGCTGATGCGCGTGGCCGATTTCCGCATCGCGCTCGATGAAACCGATGCGCTGCACGACACGGAAAAGCGCATCGCCTTCGGCCAAAACGTCGATGGCAGCCTGACTTTCGAGAAGCTCGAAGTGACCTCGCCGGAGGGTTGCACCAGACTCGCCGATCCGCATGTCGAAATCCGCCCCGGCGAGCGCGTCATGATCACCGGCGACCCCGGTGCGGGCAAGACGCTGTTCTTTCGTGCCATTGCCGGCCTGTGGCCATGGGGAAGCGGCCGGATCGGCCTGCCGTCGGGAGAAACCCCCATATTCGTGCCGCGCGTGCCTTATTTTCCGGTCGGCACGTTGCGCGAAGTCCTCGATCACCCGAACGGGCCCGCGCCGGCGAACGATGCCTACATTTCGGCGGTGCTGGCCGAGGTCGGTCTGGGACGGCTGTCCTCATCGCTCGACCGTGCGGGGCGTTGGGACCATGAGTTGGGCGATGACGAACAACGCTCGCTGGCCTTCGCCAGGCTCGCGTTGCGGCAGCCGAAATGGGTGATAATCGACGAGGCGCTGGATGCGTTCGACGGCCCATCGCTAAGACGCGTGCTGTCGATGCTCGAGAAGCGTTTGCCGGGGACAGCGATCCTCAACATCGGGCGCGGCCAGCACAACAACCACTTCTTCCCGCGCGCGTTGACGATCGTCAAGGATTCCGGTGCGCCAGCCCTGAAGCCCGCCCGCGTCAGGGCCGGCGCGATCGAACCGCCGCCAGCCGCCGCTCGTCGCAAGAAATGAGCTGATTTCCGGGCGGGGGAAGCAAAGCTTTATTTTGCCGCGATCGCGAGGGAAGCTCCTCGGGAGAAACAACCCTGGCGACGGCCATGCTTCATGCCCTGCGCCTGCTTGCCTGTCTTGCCTGCGCCCAGGCTGCCCCGATGGCCTCGCCGGCGGATGCGCTCGCCGTCGACGTCGAGCTGGTGCTGGCGGTCGACATCTCGCTGTCGATGGACGAGAAGGAGTTCGCCCTGCAGCGGGCCGGTTATGTCGAGGCGCTGCGGCATCCCGACTTCATCAAGGCTGTCCGCGCCGGCGCCACGGGCCGCATAGCGCTGACCTATTTCGAATGGGCCGGCACGGTGCGCGACGACGCGGTCATCGGCTGGCAGATTATCGATAGTGCCGAGAGCGCGAACAGCTTTGCCGACAAGGTCGCGGCTCGCCCGTTCCGCAGCTTTCGCGGCACTTCGATTTCCGGCGCGCTGGCCTTCGGCACCGAGCTTTTCGACCGCACGTCTTTCCAGGGCGAACGCAGCGTCATCGACATTTCGGGCGACGGACCGAACAATATCGGGCCGCCGGTCACCGCGACGCGTGATGCGGCGACTGCCAAACGCATCGTCGTCAACGGGCTGCCGATCCTGATCAGCCCGTCGCCCACCTTCAGCCATCTCGACCAGTATTATGCGCAGTGCGTGATCGGCGGACCCGGTTCCTTCGTGCTGCCTATCTATGCCGCCGCCGAGTTTTCGACAGCCATCCGGCGCAAGCTGCTCCTGGAAGTGAGCGGCATTCAGGACGAGGTGAGAAGCATCCCCATCGACGCGGCGACGCCGATAGACTGCCTGCAAGGCGAACGGGACAGGCGGTTTCTATCGGATCCGTATTTTCCCGAACTTGACCGTTGAGCTCTCGACAGAGGGGTTAACGCGATCCGGAGGGAAAACCGTTCCACAATTTCCCGGAATCCCTCTCGGTTTAAGCGGGCCGGGCACCAAATTGATTGCGAAACTCGTTGGAGAGATCGCGGCGCCAGCGCCGGCCGTGGACATAGCCTTGCATCAATTCCGGCAGCGAATAGCCAAGCGTTTTGGATGAACGGTTGGCCATGTAGCCCTGAAATGCCTCCGGTATCCTGCCTCGCAGGATGTCGGCGATGAGTTGCCGCGAGATCATGTAAGGCGGAATGTGCGGGTAGGCATGGGCAATATGCGGATGTTTGCCCATCAGGTTCGCATAGGCCTCGACATAGCCGTCACGGCGGCCGGAAATCGAGTTCTCCGAATTGTATTTCGTCCAGTCCAGATCCCTGGACAACTGCGCACCGAAGCGCCGGGCAAGGCGCAGCAGCAATTCGCGATCCTGCATGCGGGTGATGTCGCTGTCGTAGCCGCCGATGGCCAGCAAGGCTTCGCGGCGAGCCGTGATCGCGGAGCCGGCAATGAAGATGGTCTGCCCAACCAGCGTCCGCTCAAGCATTGCGGGGCTCACGAACGCCTCGGGGTTGACGCAGTTTGTGATGCGACTGCCTTTCAGGGACACGAACGAACTGATCAGCACTTGCAGTACAGGATTTTCCTCGAACCAGGTCAGGGTTCGTTCGAGCCGGTGCGGCATGTAGATGTCGTCCGAATCGAGGAACGTCACCAACGGTGCCCGCGCGCGCTCGATGCCGGCATTCCTGGCTGCGTTGGCGCCTCGCCATTTCGCCCCGACATAGATCAGCCGCGGGTCCTGGATGCGGGCCAGCGCCGATTCGGTCCCATCGGTCGAACCATCGTCGACGACAATGTGCTCAAGCCTCGACATGCTCTGGGAGAGTACGCTTTCCACGGCGCGCAACACCGTTTCGCGTCGGTTGTGGGTCGGCGTAATGACCGTGATGAGAGGTGTCGGTTCGATGGTTTTGCCCATTTTGACCATAGTGCTTCAGCTATGTCCCACGTAGAGGGGCACGTTTTCAACCTTGTCCCGAACCAGCCCAAGGGCCATGGCCGCTTGTGCACAAAAAACCAGCGCGCAAAAGGCCAATCCGACGATCAGTGCAAACGGGATCTGCCATGCCGGCATTCCGAGCCGAGTTGCATGCGTCAGAATACGCCCGCCCACTTTCCAGGATGTCGAAAACCAACGTCTTGTCGCCTTCAGCACTCGCGCGGCTTGGGATGGCGATGCCAGTGCCACATATTTCCGGTCCGCATCGCGCCCGGTGACCAGGGCACGCCAAAAGAAAAACCGCCAACCGCGCGGAGGATAATGGCTGGCCCGGGCATCGACTCTGACAAAATCATGCCCGCTTGCTCGTAACTGGCTGGTGAGCAACGTGCAAGAAACCTTGAATCCATTGCTGGCCGGAAAGGGATGGCCGGCTAACCAGCTTCTGCGGAAGGCGCAATTGTTGGCGTTCATCGCGCGCTTGGAGGCAAAGCGTCGATCACCATCACGCAGCGGGAAGAACCACAGAAGCGCAAAGGTCCGCGAAGCGAAATCGTCACAGCCGAGATAGGTGTAACCGTTCACGGCGATCGTCTTCGGATCTTGGAGCGGTTTGAGAAGTGCCGACAGCCAGCCGTCTTCGATCACTGTATCGGAATCGCAGAAAATGACGATGTCGCCCTTGGCCAACGCGGCGCCTGCGTTCTTGACCTCATAGTACCGGCCGCCTGTGCAGGCGCTGAAGACCGTATTTGCTGCCATGCCAAGTTGCGGAACAATTTCGGTGAGACGATGCCGGAGAATCGGTGTGTCGGTATCTGGTCCGCTGTGAACGACGATGACCTCCGGTTTCAGGTATTGACCGGTTGTCGTCACGGCTTTTATTTCCCGTGCCAAAGCGCTGAACGAAACGCCGATCTCATCTTCATTGATGGACTTGGCGTTTTCCATTTCGACAACGATCGAATAGGTCAGGTTCCCCGCTCCGTGCTTCGCTCGGCATCGCGTCCGGCATGACGCTACGAAAAACATGCTCCCGTGTCATCATCTGGTTGCAGAGTTCAATCCGTCCGCAACCCCGAATTCGCAACCTTGCGTCTCAACGGCAACACCCTGAGGGCCGGAGACTGGAAACCGCCTCAGGATCGCGCAGGCCGATTCGTCTTGATCGCCTCATCTCATTCTTATTACTTTTGGGGTAATCGAATTCTGTCACGACCCTTGGCAATCTGTGCCTTCGGAGCCGGCAATCGGCTTCGATTGAAAGGGAGTGCACTTATGACCGCTTACGCCGTCGCCCATATGCGCCAAGCCACGATGGGCCCGCAGATCATCGAATACCTGCACAAGATCGATGCCACGCTGGAACCTTTCGGCGGCCGTTTTCTGGTCCATGGCGGCGATGTCGAGGTGATCGAGAACAACTGGCCGGGCCATCTGATCATCATCGAATTTCCCGACAGGCAGCATGTGCATGGCTGGTACAATTCGCCCGCCTATCAAGCGATTCTGGCGCTGCGCACGGACAATTCGGAGGCCGACGTGGTGTTTGCTGACGGCGTCGAACATCCGCACAAGGCCACGGACATCCTCGATTAGCTTGCGGCTACTGCCGTTTCAGCAGGAACACTGCCTGCTGGCCGAAGAAGTTCCAGAACCACCACGGCATCGACAGGCCGATCTTCTGGCCGTTGGCGTCGAGAGCGGTTGCCTTCTCGACGGTCGCGCCGAGTTCGTCGCACAGATTGACGAAGTCGCGGATGGTGCAGAAGTGGATGTTGGGCGTGTCGTACCAGGAATAGGGCAGGTCCTTGGTCACCGGCATGCGGCCGTTGACGAACAGTGACAGACGCACACGCCAATGGCCGAAATTGGGGAAGGAGACGATGGCGCGATTGCCGATCCTGAGCAGTTCGTCGAGCACCAGCTTCGGGTTGCGGGTGGCCTGCAGCGTCTGCGAGAGGACGACGAAGTCAAAGCCCTTGTCGGGATAGAATTCGAGATCCTTGTCGGCATCGCCCTGGATGACCGAGAGGCCGCGCGCCACGCATTCGTTGACGCCGCGCTGCGACAGCTCGAGCCCACGGCCGTCGACCTGCTTGCTGTCCTGCAGCAATTCGAGCAGCGAGCCGTCGCCCGAGCCGACATCGAGCACGCGCGACTGTGGTGGGATGAGGTTGGCGACGACTTCAAGGTCGGCGCGCTGGTCGCGGTTGACGCTCATAGGCCCAGCCCTCTCGCCCTGGCGGCCGAGCCGATGAAGCCGTTGATGGCGGCAAACAGTTCCGGCTCGTCGAGCAGGAATGCGTCGTGGCCGCGGTCGGTCTCGATCTCGACGAAGGATACCGATGCTCCGGCGGCGTTGAGCGCATGCACGATCGAGCGGCTCTCCTCGGTCGGAAAAAGCCAGTCCGAGGTGAACGACACCAGGCAGAAGCGGGTTTTCGTGCCGGCGAAAGCATCGGCCAGCCGGCCGCCATGGTCGGCGGCAAGGTCGAAATAGTCCATCGACCGCGTCATGTAGAGGTAGGAATTGGCGTCGAAGCGATCGACGAAGGTCATGCCCTGGTGGCGCAGATAGCTTTCGATCTGGAAGTCGGCGTCAAAGCCGAAGGTCAGCGCTTCGCGATCCTGCAGATTGCGGCCGAACTTGCGGTGCAGGGCGGCTTCCGACAGGTAAGTGATGTGGGCGGCCATGCGCGCCACCGCCAGGCCCTTTTCCGGGCGTTTACCGTGCTCGAAATATTTGCCGCCATGCCAGTCCGGATCGGCCATGACAGCCTGGCGGCCAACCTCATGAAAGGCGATGTTCTGCGAGGAATGGCGCGCGCCGGTGGCGATCGGCAGCGCCGAGAAGACGCGCTCCGGATAGCTCGACGCCCATTCCAGCACCTGCATGCCGCCCATCGAGCCGCCGAGCACGCAAAACAGTTTCTCGATGCCGAAATGGTCGATCAGCATCTGCTGCGCCCGCACCATGTCGCGAATGGTGATAATGGGCAGGTCAAGCCCGTAGGGCTTGCCGGTGGCGGGATTGGTCGAGGCCGGACCGGTGGACCCAAGGCAACCGCCGATAACGTTGGAGCAGATGACGAAGAAGCGATTGGTGTCGATGATCTTGCCGGGGCCGATCAGCACTTCCCACCAGCCAGGCTTGCCGGTCACCGGATTGGTGCTGGCGACGTGCTGGTCTCCGGTCAGTGCATGGCAGACGAGGATGGCGTTGGAGCGGGCATCGTTCAGCGTGCCGTAGGTCTGGTAGGCGATCTGGAACGGTGACAGCAGCGTGCCGGCGTCCAGCTTGAGCGGCTTGTCGGATCCAAAACGCAAAACCGGGCTCGACGGCTGGTCGACCTCGTTGTTGGTTTTGCGGGCGCGCAGAACGGCCATGACATCCATCTCACACTTTGAGCCCACGCATCGCGCTTGTCGAAAGTCGATGCCGATACGGGTGTCCGGCCGGGGCGGACAACAAAAAACCGGCATTGCAGTCGCAAAGCCGGTTACAGGATGCAAACGGCCCTTTAGCAAGTTGTTTAACGTGGCTGCAAGCCGACCGGCCAAATCACCACGGAAGTTCGCACCCCTTCTAGGGCTGTGGCGCGCCGTCGTCAACGGCCAGCCCTGGGCGATGGCTGTCGCCTCTCGACATTGCAGGCCACGGCTTGTATTTCCGCTGCGGCTTCCCTCAGGAAGCGTTCTCGACGGATTTTGCGACATGAGCCAGACACCGGACCAGGCACGTCCAACCCCGCGTGCGGGCATCATGGACATCGACGCCTATGTGCCGGGCAAGAGCACGGCGCCCGCCGGCGTCGCCAAGGTCCACAAGCTGTCATCAAACGAGAATCCGCTAGGGCCCTCGCCGAAAGCGATCGAAGCCGCGCGCGAGATTGCCGGCAAGCTCGACATCTATCCCGACGGCACCGCCAGGCGGCTGCGCGAAGCGATCGCCGAGGTGCACGGCCTCAACCCGCAGAACATCATCTGTTCCAACGGTTCCGACGAGATTCTCGGCCTGCTGGCGCAGACCTATCTGGCGCCCGGCGACGAGGCCGTCATCACCGAACACGCCTTCATGGTCTACAAGATCTACATCCAGTCGGCGGGTGCCGTTCCGGTGACGATCAAGGAAAGAGACGAGCGCGCCGACATCGACGCCATCCTGGCCGCGGTCACGCCGCGCACCAAGATCGTGTTCCTCGCCAATCCCAACAACCCGACCGGCACCTATGTACCGTTCCAGGAGGTACGCCGGCTGCATGCCACGCTGCCGAAGAACGTGCTTCTGGTGCTCGAC
>NZ_RZOM01001620.1:0-831 GCF_003999175.1 Mesorhizobium sp. M7A.F.Ca.ET.027.03.2.1
CCCACCGATTGCGCGAAGATGCCGTGCGAATTATCGCCCTTGGTCAGGATCTCGCCCGACCCGAAATTAGTCACATGAACGGTTTCGCCACTCTTGCCGCCGGTGCCGCCGGCGCCGCCGAGGCTCAAGGTTATGGCCACATTGGAGTCCTTGGCCGAGGTGCCCGAAGCGCCGCCGACGCCGCCGCTGCCGCCGATCGACTGCGCCAGTATGCCGTGCGAATAGGCCTTCTCGGTCTGGATCCAGCCGCTGTTTTCGACATTGACCTTGCCACCGTTACCGCCAACGTTGCCGGACCCGCCCAGTGACAGGTTGACACTGACTTCCGATTCATCGGTGTGACCGGTGCTTTCGCCGGCGCCACCGGCGCCACCGCCGCCACCCACCGACTGTGCGAAGATGCCGATGGAACGCTCCTGCTGGGTCCAGATGCCGGCCGTGGCGAGATTGAAGACGTCGACTTGGAAAGCGCTGCCACCGCCGCCGCCTGCCCCGCCAAGCGCCCCACCGATCGCATATTTACCCAATACGCCCGATGTCGCCGAGCCGCCGACACCACCACCGCCGCCGATCGAGTTGGCGCTGATACCATACGAATCGGCGCCGTCGGTCACGATCAGGCTCCTGTTGGTAACAGAGACCGTGCCGCCATTGCCGGCACCACCCGCGGCGAGGCCGATCGCCGCGCCGATGCCGACGGACGTCTCGCCTTCGCTGCCTCCGCCAACGATCTCCTCGTCGGTCGAAGCCGCGCCGCCGCCG
Organism: Mesorhizobium sp. M7A.F.Ca.ET.027.03.2.1; assembly: GCF_003999175.1. Classification (NCBI taxonomy): domain Bacteria; kingdom Pseudomonadati; phylum Pseudomonadota; class Alphaproteobacteria; order Hyphomicrobiales; family Phyllobacteriaceae; genus Mesorhizobium; species Mesorhizobium sp. M7A.F.Ca.ET.027.03.2.1. The sequence continues at coordinate 763 of NZ_RZOM01001620.1, forward strand.
CCGCCGCCGCCGCCGACCGACATCGCCAGGATACCGATGGAATTGCCGCCCTGGGTCCGGATTACCCCG
>NZ_RZOM01001621.1:0-830 GCF_003999175.1 Mesorhizobium sp. M7A.F.Ca.ET.027.03.2.1
GTCTTGGGGTTCATTGGCATTTTCGCCCCTCGAATCAACTTGGGAAGAATTCGTCCATGGAAGACAGTTTGACCGAATTAGCAGCCCGGCTCCAGATGAAATGGGAGGCGTGGGCGCCAGCGATTGGCCTTGGTGTAGCCGCCGCATTAGGCATGGTTTGGACCGTCTATCTGCCGATTGTCGGATTGCGTCACCTGCTCGGATATAATTAAACCTCCAGCATCCGCACTACGGCATTCCAGCCGTAGGATTTTGCTGCAACGCCTGTGACAGTTACTTCCAGGCCGAGCGTCCCGAGCGCGACAGAGCAATCCAGCGATGCCGCGTCAGTCGCATTTTCGCCTATGACCGTCTTCGTGATCGACCCTTCAGTTGCCAGCGTTCCAGATGTGTTGCGCACCACGCCCGTAAAGGTGTAGCCGGCGCTGGTCGAGGCCGAGCCATCAGTGCGGCGGGCAAAAACATCAATGGTGTACTTCGCGCCGCCACCTGTCCTCATCGGTACATAGGTCAAACCGGCATCGAACGTCAGCAGGCCAGGCGTTGCGTCGGTCGTGATCCTACCGCCTTTGAACAGGTCGCCGCCCTTGTTGCCTTCGACAAAGGCGAAGCGCGACGCATCGTTCGTCGGCTTTCCGGTGGCTGTACCGGAATAGGTGTTGCCCTTAACCTCGACATTCGGTGACGTGCCCGTAATCGACACGTCATTGACGGCTGCCCCCGTCGTCGGCTTGAAGACACCGCCTGTAACTTTTTGCCGGCGATCCGTACCGCTGGTGAGAACGACGAAAGCCGACCGCGCGTCGGCAATCATGGCATGGGTCTTCGAC
>NZ_RZOM01001622.1:0-827 GCF_003999175.1 Mesorhizobium sp. M7A.F.Ca.ET.027.03.2.1
AGCTAATATATGACCGGCTTTAATGCCTATGGTGTGATCGCGGAATCGCTTGACGGGCAGTCTAGGCCATCGGGACTAATTGCTGCGCTTTCATTCTGCCAGTAGCTTGTAGGTCTGGTCATTTAGCCACCTTTGTGCCCAGATTGGTCGGCACGCTCACCGTCACCGGTGCTTGGTAGTTGATCGTGCCGACCTCCCTTTTTGCTACGTGGAATCGATGCCCCTGTGGCAACCGAAGAAATTGGCGAACGCGCCGCATTGAAGCTAGTCCGAGCGCTGGCGAAGGCCATTATTGAGACCGTGGAGCGTTTGACGCGAAAATAGTTGTGCCGGATAATAACGGGCGATTGTACGTTTCCGACAATCCACAATCCAGAACTATTAGACACAGTCAAAGTATCGCAGTATAGCGGCCGATTCCGCGAGGCTTTTAGCGGCTTTAAAGCCCGCTATCGCCCCTTGATGGTGGGCTATTTCTTAGCAGACCAAAGTCTTATTCTTGAAATCCAATGGTCTGATACATGCATTTCACTCCCTTTGCGTTCATTGGATGTTCTATTAGTTTAGAAAATACTTATATAACATTGGGCGACAGACGAATAGGCCCGCCACTGAGGACACAACTACAGCGGCGGGCCTTGCTTTTGAGGCTTGGCCGGGGTTGGAAGCCAAGCTGCAAACCCAACTTCGATTTCAGAAACAGGTTCCAGCCTTATGAAAAGATTTAACGCTTGCCGGCTTTTGCAGGTAGGCCCGCCGCTGAGGTCACAGCGACGGGCCCTGCACCAGAGCTTGGACTTGAGGGAGGGAGTGTTCTCACACCATGC
>NZ_RZOM01001623.1:0-826 GCF_003999175.1 Mesorhizobium sp. M7A.F.Ca.ET.027.03.2.1
GCGTCGTCCACAGCCCTTGGCAGCGACGTGACGCTGCCTTCCATCGTGCCTGTGCGCTCGGCTGGTGCTGCATCCGGCAACGACTGGATCGGACTGCGCACCACGGACGACAGCGTGCTCAAGGCCGTCTCGCGCGTGCCGCTGTTCGGCGGCTTCCTCGGCCTCGGCCTGCTGCTTCTGGCAATGGGTTCGATGTGGTACCGCGAAGGACGGTAGAGCTACTCCTCCGGCTCCGTCGTGAACATCAGCGGATAGCCCTTGGCCTTGCCGGCATCGGTGGCGCGCGTCGCCTTGGTCTCGGCGACATCCCTGGTGAACACGGCGACGACGCAGACGCCGCGACGATGCGCGGTGATCATCACCCGATGCGCCTGGTCTTCGCTGAGTTTGAACTCAGCCTTCAGCACCGTCACGACGAATTCGCGCGGCGTGAAATCGTCATTGATGAGGATGACCTTGTAGAGCTTTGGCCGTTCGACCTGCGGCTTGACCTGGACGCGCGGTTTTGTGGTGATTTCAGGCATTGGAACCGACAGTTAGAGCAATTCCAGGAAAAGTGTAAAACGGTTTTCCGCCCGGAATTGCGTCAAGACAAAGGATCAGAACGGTTCGCCGTTTCCACGAAACGGTGAATTGCTCTGGCGTAGCAACCCTGCCGCCATTCTGGCACCAGCGAAAGCGGTCGTCCATTTTGGTCGACGCGCGAAAACCAGTGTCCGCCGACGCGGCCATTCACAATCATGTGGGAAAGTGTCGGTTGCCGTTCAACGGCCCTGGCGGCCGAACATGCGACGGCTGGGAATCTGCCGCGCGGTCGTGGCGGGCC
>NZ_RZOM01001624.1:0-824 GCF_003999175.1 Mesorhizobium sp. M7A.F.Ca.ET.027.03.2.1
AACCGGAGCCGGGACTTTCCGCGTGGGATGCCATTCGTTCGGCGTTCGCTGCTGAAAATGCAATAGGCGATGAATTTTCCGAGATAATGGACCAAATCGAAGCGGACGGAAAACGCGACTTCGGCCATCCAGTTGAGGATTTCGAGTGATCATCCTCGATACCAATGTTGTTTCCGAAGCCAGCAAACCGGCGCCCGACTTGAATGTCTCCGCCTGGTTCCGCAAACAGGATCTTCTCGCACTCTACATGTGTGGGCCAGTCATCATGGAGCAGTCTTTCGGGGCCGAACGGTTTTTGAACAAGACGGGATCAGACCGTTATATTCGCGTGCTCGATCAGCTGATTTCGCAGCAGTTCGCCGGCCGTATCGTGGAATTTTCCGGTTCGATCCCCCGACTTGCCGGCAAGCTGCGGGCGACGCGGGAAAGAATTGGCCGTCCGATCAGTCTTTCCGACGCCATGATTGCCGCGATCTGCCTCGCCCATGATGCGACGCTTGCCACGCGCAACGTTCGCGACTTCGACGAGCTTGACCTGAAGCGCGTAAACCCGTTTGAAGCGGACGCCTGAGCCGGCACACGGTGCGAGCAAGAAGACAGGATACCAGAAGAAAAATGCCCCTTCGCGTCATCTTCATGGGCACGCCGGAGTTTTCGGTGCCGACTTTGCGCGCGATCGCCGAGGCTGGCCATGAGATATCGGCCGTCTATACCCAGCCGCCACGCGCCGCAGGGCGGCGCGGGCTGGAGTTGACGCCATCGCCGGTGCAGCGCGAGGCGGAGCGGCTGGGCATTGAAGTCCGGGCGCCGGTTTCGCTCAAGGG
>NZ_RZOM01001625.1:0-824 GCF_003999175.1 Mesorhizobium sp. M7A.F.Ca.ET.027.03.2.1
CCTTGAGGGGGAGATGTCCGGCAGGACAGAGGGGGGCGAGTGTCCCGCCAGCATCACCGCCTTTGCACTATCACGAATCAAACATGCAGCGCGTGCCCCAGCGCCTTGAGCGCCGCTTCCTGGAATCCCTCGCCTTGCGTCGGATGGGCATGGATGGTGCCGGCAATGTCCTCCAGCCTGGCGCCCATCTCCAGCGCCAGGCCAAAAGCCGCCGCCAGTTCCGACACGCCCTGCCCGACCGCCTGGATGCCGAGCACCAGATGGTTGTCCGCGCGCGCGACGACCCGAACAAAACCGTCCTCGCCGAGCTTGGTCATCGCCCGGCCGTTGGCAGCGAACGGGAACATGCCGATCTTGATCTCGCCGCCGAGCGCCTTGGCCTCTTCCGGCGACAGGCCTGCCGTCACAAGTTCCGGATCGGTGAAGCAGACGGCGGGTATCGAGCGCTTGTCCCAGTTGCGCTTGTGACCGGCGGCGATCTCGGCGACCATCTCGCCCTGGGCCATCGCCCGGTGCGCCAGCATCGGCTCGCCGGTGACGTCGCCGATGGCGAAGATGCCGCGCATGGAGGTGCGGCACTGGTCGTCGATGCGGATGAATTTGCCTGCCCTGTCGAGGTCGATCTGCTCGAGCCCCCAGCCTTCGGTCACCGGCTTGCGGCCGACCGTGACCAGGATTTTTTCGGCGGCGACCTTGGCGCTTTTGCCATCCGAGGTCTCGACCAGCAGCGCGTCACCCTTGGTTGAAAGCCCCTTGGCCTTGGCGCCCAGCATCACCTCGACGCCGAGCGTGGCGAGCCGCTTGACCACCGGCCGGGTCAGCTC
>NZ_RZOM01001626.1:0-824 GCF_003999175.1 Mesorhizobium sp. M7A.F.Ca.ET.027.03.2.1
CAGAAGATCGGCGTCGAAGGCGAGCGCACGCGCGATCGAGGCGCGCTGCTGCATGCCGCCGGAAAGCTGCCAGGGATACTTCTTCTCGAAGCCGGACAGGTTGACCATTTCCAGCGTGCGCTTGATGCGCTGCGCCTGCTCGGCACTGCTGAGGCCGATGATCTCGAGCGGCAGCGCCACGTTGCGCTCGATCGTGCGCCAGGGAAAAAGGGCTGCGGCCTGAAAGACATAGCCATAGGCGCGTTTCTCGCGCGCCTGCTCTGCTGTCATGCCATTGACCGAAATCGTCCCCGAGGTCGGCTTCTCCAGATCGGCGATGACGCGCAGCAACGTGGTCTTGCCGCAGCCCGAAGGGCCGATGAAGGAGACGAACTCCCCCTTGCCGATGGTGAGATCGACGTTTGACAGCGCCTGCACCGGCCCGTCATTGGTCTGGAAGGTCAGTCCGAGTTTGCTTGCCGCGACGACGGCTGGCGAAGTCCCCGTCATCGGCTGCCGCCTGCCTGTTTCCGTCCCTGCGGCGGCTGGAATCCGATTGCTTTTATCGCGATGTTGTTTTCCACTTACCCTGTCCCATTTGGCCCTGTCCCATTTGGCCCTGTCCCACTGACCTTGTCCCACTCGATCGACGCCCGGAGTTTCCCCGATGTCGCCCAAACCCACTTGTCATCTTATCCGCCCTGAAAGCACTTATGAAGGCAAGCAGGGATTGACCTATTTCGCCGGCATCGCCGCCGAGACCGTCGGCGCCTCCGGCATCTGCATGCACATGCTCACCATGCCGCCCGGCGCACGCGCCAAGGCGCATATGCATGAGAGCCACG
>NZ_RZOM01001627.1:0-823 GCF_003999175.1 Mesorhizobium sp. M7A.F.Ca.ET.027.03.2.1
ACACCATCACCGACGGCGACGGCGACACCTCGACGGTGACGCTGGACATCACCGTGAACAATGTGACGGTGACGGCATCCGACACCGATGCGCTGGTCAGCGAGAAGGGCCTTGCGACGGGCAGCGATGCGGCCGGCAACAGCGAGATCTTCAACGGCGCGATCACGCCGGCCGGCGGCACCGGCCCGTACACCTATACGCTGACCTCGCCGGCCAGCGGCAGCTACGGCAATCTGGTGCTCAACGCCAACGGCACCTACACCTACACGCTGACCCAGACCTATGATGGTGCGACGACCAACAATGGCATCACCACCGAGCAGGACAAGGACAGCTTCACCTATACGGTGACCGACGCCCACGGCAACACCACCACCGGCTCCATCCTGGTCGACATCGTCGATGACGTGCCGACGGCGCATGCCAACACCAACAGCGTGTCGGAAGGCGCGCAGGCCTCGGGCAACGTGCTGACGGACGGGACAGCGGATGTTCTGGGTGCCGACGGTGCTGCACCTGGCGGCGCGGTGACGGGCGTGGCAACCGGTTCGAACGTGTCGAACCCGGTGAGCGGCAATCTCGGCGGAGCCGGAATCGCGGGCCAGTACGGCACGCTGGTCCTGGGCGCCAACGGCGCCTACACCTACACGGCCAATCCCAACGCGGTGACCACCAATGCGGTCGATCACTTCGTCTACACCATCACCGACGGCGACGGCGACACCTCGACGGTGACGTTGGATATCACCGTGAACAATGTGACGGTGACGGCATCCGACACCGATGCGCTGGTCAGCGAGAAGGGCCTTGCGACGGGCAGCGA
>NZ_RZOM01001628.1:0-822 GCF_003999175.1 Mesorhizobium sp. M7A.F.Ca.ET.027.03.2.1
TTGTAGACGCCCGCCTTTCGGAAAAAGACCGGGCGGCCGTTGTCAGCCTCGCCGGCGCAACGGTCCGCAAATCAATCAAAACCCAGCGCGCCGGGCTCGTAAAACTTCATGACGAGATTGAACTTGCTTCCCTCGATGAGCTGATAGTCCATATGGAAACGCAGTTCGCCGCGAGGGCCACCGAGCCGCAATGGCAGAAGCTGTTCGAGGCCAACCCTTTTATCCTGGACATGGCATTCAACGTGCCGGTGCTTTTGCTGCAGGGGCAGGCCCATGTCGGCGGGAAGATCCTCGACGGGTCAGGCGAGAAGATCGCCGATTTCCTGTTCACCAACCAGCTGACCGACAGTATTGCTATTTTGGAGATCAAAACGCCCGGCATGGACCTGGTCAGCAAGAAGCAATACCGGGGCGGAGTCTTGGCGCCCTCCCCCGAGCTCGTCGGCGCGGTCGTGCAGACCCCGCGACCAGATCGACAAACTGCGTAGCGATATCTACCGAATTAAAGCGCTTAATCCCCAGCATAAGCTGGAGTCCTACGGCATCAAAGGTGTGGTGCTGGCGGGCACAATCCCGGATACCGAGCGGAAGCGTTCCTTCGAACTGTATCGCAACAGCTTGTCCGGGCTGTCTATCATCACCTTCGATGAGCTGCTAGCGAAGCTGAAATCCTTGCGCGAGCTCCTGTCGGCGAAGCCGGCATAGCGGCATGGCGCGGACCCTCTGCAACGCGATAAGAGGGACCCTTGGTGTCAACGCAGAGCTATTCGTCCGTCTCGACTCCGATGTCCTCTGGGACGCCAGCAAAGTCCGGCATGATGC
>NZ_RZOM01001629.1:0-820 GCF_003999175.1 Mesorhizobium sp. M7A.F.Ca.ET.027.03.2.1
CAGAACGCAAAGCTTCGGGATAACGACCAGCCAGCGCCAGGCATCGACATTGGCATCCATGTCGATGCGGCCCATGCGGCCGGATGTGAAGTTGACGTTCGACAGATTGCCTGTGAGGCTTTCGAAGGTGATGCCGACGCCGACGGCGATGTCGCGGCCGGTGGCGTCGCTGTAAGCCGAGAACTCGCCGAGTTCCGGCGGGTCGGAAAAACTGACCGTCTTGCCGACCGGCAGCGTCTCGATCATGCCTGGGCCGAGTTCGTCGATCTCTCTCTCGGGCTTGCCTTCGCCGCCCTGAGGCTGCGGCGTGTCGCCTTCGAAATCGGGATCGTGGATGAAGGCCGCGAAGCATGCGGCGATCTTCTGCCGCACCAGCTGCGCATCCTTGAATTCGGCGAAATCATTCAGCGTCACGATCACCGGAGCGAGCCACGGCACACCACGCACTTGGCCGGGCCGGTCGATGCGGAACAGGTGGATGATGTCCTTGGCGTCGATGCGCCGTGACTGGAAGTTGCGCAGCATCGCCAGGCCGCTCGGATGCTGGTCGAACAGCCAGTAGGCGACGCGCCGGCCGATCTGGTCGAATTCCACACCCTGAATGACGGTGTTGCCGCCGGGGAGCGGGCCGGTCTTATAATCATCGAGGTATTCCGCCTCCAGAACCTGGAGCTGGAACGGCAACGCGAAGCCGTCGGCTGTGAAGCGATAGCGGCGCCGGATGATGCAGTCGCCGCCCTCGAACATGGCGCCGACGGCGAGCGCCTGAAGGCCGTACAGATTGGTGTTGCCGTCCGCGTCGATCGACAACGTATCGAAA
>NZ_RZOM01000162.1:0-7986 GCF_003999175.1 Mesorhizobium sp. M7A.F.Ca.ET.027.03.2.1
GAGTCGATCGGGGGGCCAAATCCTTATCGGTGGGAGAACAAGACCTCCGACGATTATTTCGGGGGCAAGCGCGTCATCCTGTTCTCGCTGCCTGGCGCCTTCACCCCGACCTGCTCGACCTTCCAACTGCCCGATTTCGAAAAACTCTATGATCAATTTCTGGAACTGCGAATTGACGCGATCTACTGCGTCTCGGTCAACGATGCTTTCGTCATGAATGCGTGGGGAAAGTCCTTGGGGCTGCAGAAGATCGAGCTGATCCCAGACGGGTCGGGCGAGTTCACGCGCAAAATGGGCATGCTGGTCGCGAAGGACAATCTGGGCTTTGGCATGCGCTCCTGGCGATACGCCGCTCTGATCGACGATGGCGTGGTGGAGCAGTGGTTCGAGGAGGAAGGCTTCTGTGACAACTGCGAGACGGACCCCTATGGCGTTTCATCCCCGCAAAACGTTCTCGACAAACTGAAGGCGGCGGCATGACCCAGAAGTGGCAAGTCTCACACAACCCAAGCACACACTAGAGCATCCTCGGCAGATTACGGTTCAACATGCATCTCTCAGCAAGCCTGCTTCAACGCCAGAAGCAACGTATGGTCTTATCGCCTCAAGCCATTGAAGCTATTCGCTTGCTGCGATTGACGCATACTGAACTCCATCAGCTCGTGCAGCAGGCACTCGAGAGGAACCCCGTTTTGAAGCCTGACCCGTTTGACGACGATTCGCCGCTGTCAGGGGTGGATCAGCGGAGCAGTCAAAGCAGAAGCGAAATCGGCGAATCGCCCATTGGCGGGCCGTCTGGCGGGCGCGGGCAATGGAAGTCGCAACGCAGTAGCGGCAACGATCGACCTGCCGTCGAGGAGTTTACCGCCCACACCGAAACATTGCACGACCATGTCGCCCGCCAGGTCGCCCTCACCCCGTTCACCCCCCAGGAGCGGCTGATTGCCGGACAGCTCGCCGCCCATCTGGAGGACACTGGCTATCTTCAGGTAAACCTTTTCGATCTGGCCAGGAGGTTAAACGTTCGGCAAGCTGATGTGGAACGGGTCATCGGAATCTTGCAGCAATTTGATCCGCCGGGGATTTTTGCGCGAACTCTCAGCGAATGCCTGGAGATTCAGCTGCGCCAGCAAGACCGGTTCGACCCGGCTATGGCAGCTTTGGTCGCCAATCTCGAGATGCTTGCACGGGGGGATTTTCAGGGATTGAAGCAGCGTTGCGGAGTCGACGAGGAGGATCTCCTCGACATGAGGAACGAAATCCGCGCGCTCGATCCCAAGCCTGGAGACCGGTTCCAGTCCGGGACGCCGGAAACCATCGTACCGGACGTCTGGGTAATGCCCAAGTCCGAAGGTGGATGGCGGGTGGAGCTTGATCCGGCCACGCTGCCCAAAGTGTTGATCAACCACACCTATGTCGCCGAAATCTCGCAGCTGACCAATCAAAATCCGGAAGGCAAAGCGTTTCTCGACCATTGCCAGGAAAAAGGGAACTGGCTGATCAGCTGCCTCGAGCAGCGCGCTAAGACGATCCTTAAGGTTGCGACCGAAATCGTGCGCCAGCAGGATGCCTTTTTTACACACGGCGTCGCCCATCTGCGGCCTCTCTGTCTCAAAAATGTCGCTGACGGGATCAAAATGCACCAGTCGACGGTAAGCCGGGTGGCTTCGAACAGGTACATGTTAACTCCGCGCGGGGTGTTCGAGCTGAAGTATTTTTTCACAGCGACAATCGCATCCTGCGAGGGCGGCGACGCGCACTCCGCCAAATCTGTCCGCCATCGGATCAAGGCAATCATCGCCGAAGAATCGCTCGACAAGGTACTTTCCGACGAAGACATCGTTGCTCAGCTCAAGCAGACCGGCATCAATGTCGCTCGCCGTACCGTCACCAAATATCGCGAGGCGATGAACATCCCTTCCTCCATACTACGGCGCCGCGATAAGCGTTTGTCCGCAGCTGCGATCAAGCGAAGTGACTAACCGGCATTCCTGGTCGGCGAGAGGCGACTCTCAACTTCCTCCGGGCCGAAGCAGCTTTCGAAGTCCTGGCATTCCCGACAACTGGGTGCAGTGCATGACGAAAAGCCTTCGGCCTCACACAGCTTGCGGTAAAAGTACTTTTTCCATTTCATGTTTTCTGTGTTGCCTGCCGCCAGCGCGGGAAAATGTCTGGCAAGCAGGCGGCTGAGCTCAGCGCGATTTGAGAGGCCAAGATCCCGCCAAAGATGGTCCGTGCGCATCGCACGCCGGGCGATGATCTTGGCCAAGCGGCCGCTCGCCGGGTCGGCCGGCGCAGCATGCGCTAGCAGCAGCCGGCGTAGCAGCTCCTCTTCCAGTTCCGGCTCGGGCTCGCTCAACTCCTCCAAAGCGAATACGCTGCTGGAGGTAGACGGGAAAGTTGCGGCCAAGACATCACGCAATTCGACAGACGAAAGGCCTGTCCCCTCCGTCGCCAACACCTCGCCCGCCTGGACCTCCTCAAGCGAACGTGAATGTACGCAGGGCAGCACATGCTGATCGAAGCTCCTCCCTAGCTCGGACCCACGCCATTGCGCGCTGGATAGGCAGCCATCATCGTAACGGCCGGCTTCAGCTTCCGGCATGACAAAGCGCCTTGTTGACCGCAGGGATGATCTTGTCGCCCCAGAGCTCGATCTGGCGCAGCATCGTCTTTTGGTCGAAGTCGCCCAATTGAGTCTGAACTGCGATCTGGTCCGGTTTCAAGATATCGATCTCTTCCAGCAGGCGATCAATCACGCGATTTACGCTGCCAATCGGCAAATTTTTGCGCATGGTCTCGAAGGACAGATCCTGCTGGGTCGGTGTCTCCTGCAGCAGGTAGCCATCGTGGCTCTGTTGGCGGCGCTGATGCAGGGCTTCAGAAAGCCGGCGCTGGAAGCGGGCATTGTCGAGATAGCTGTTGATCTCCAACTCGTCGTGGCTGGCATAGCAGCAGCGCAGCAGCGATATCTTGACGTCGGTGACGTTCTTTTCCTCGGATGCCGCCGCCCTCTCGACTGATTCACGCAGTGTGGTCAAAGTCTCTAAGCCGTCGTGGAAGGCTGTGACAAAAAAATTGTGCCCCTCGCGGTAGGCCCGAGCCATCCGTGCGGCTCCGCCAGCGATCCAGATAGGCGGCGTCGGCTGCTGGACTGTGCGGACCGAAATCGCTGTTGGGGGGATCTTCTCATACTGGCCGTCGTGTTCGAAGACGTTTTGGTTGAGGCCCTTGAGAATGATGTCCAGGTATTCCGAAAAGACGGCCGGCGCCTCATCGATGTCCACGCCGAACCGTTCGAACTCGAACTGCTGGTATCCCAAGCCTACGCCGAGCTCGAGACGGCCGTTCGCAACGATGTCGGCGAAGCCGATCTCGGACAGCAGGCGCTGCGGTTGGTAAAGCGGCAGCACGCAGACGGCAGTGCCCAGGCGAATCGTGCTTGTCAAGCCGGCGCAGTGCGCCACCATCATCAGCGGGGATGGTATGAGGCTGTAATTGTTGAAGTGGTGCTCAGCAAACCACGCGGTGTTGAACCCAGCCTGCTCCGAAGCGACGGCCTGTTCGATGGAGTTGCGGATGACGCTTTCTGAGGATTGGTGATAGCCACGCTGGGCGGCCAGAATGAAAGTGGCAAATTCCATGATTTCTCCTCGTTATAGACACGTCAGCCGACCGGGAATGTGCTCGGCATGCACATGCTTGGATCTCAAGCACCTCAGGTGCGTCGTGGAGCCGAGGCTTCATAATGCTCGGCCGGTCGCCCTGCGAAGGCCTGGCAATTAACCTGCGGCCTCCGCAAAACATTCGTCATAGAGTTCGCTGGCGTTTCCCGCATCACCGAACGAGGTCCAGCCGCCGTCCACGTAGAGGATCGAGCCGTTGATGTATGAGGCGTCAGACGAAGCAAGGAAGAACGATGCATCTGCGACGTCTTCTGGCCGTCCCATCCTGCCCATGGGGATGCGTCGTCCGATTGCTGTCAGGTCGATGCGGCCGGCTTTGGCCAACTGAGCAAGTGCGGGCGTGCGGATGTGGCCAGGAGCGACGGTGGCTGTCCGAATTCCGACCGGCCCGAGTTCGGCCGCCATGCAACGGGTCAGCATATCCATCCCCGCCTTGGAGGCGCCGTAGGCATGGCGCGGCGCGAACGGCAGAAAGCTGTCGATCGACCCGAGATTGAGGATCACGCCGCCCGGGCGCATAGCCTTGATCGCTTCGCGCGCGCAGGTGAAGGCGCCGGTAAGGTTGACATCCAGGACGTGTTCGAGCTGTTTCGACAGTTGCTCGATCGCAGGCACAATCCTGTCGGCGGTATCAGCACTATTGACCAGAACATCGATATACCCGAAGCGTCCCCTCAGTTCTTCGAACATCGACACCACATCGCTCTCGACGGCCACGTCCAGCGATTTCGCCAGATGCTTGCCGGGGAGCGATGTAGCCAGCTCTGCCGCTGCAGTGCCATCTTTATCAGCAATCACGACGGTGTCGCCGTTCGCGGCAAAGCGGCGAGCGACGGCCGCGCCAATGCTTTTTGCGCCACCGGTGACGAGCACGATTCGCGCATCTGTGCATTCGGCCGGACAGGAGAGCTCGGCTTGGAGCGCACCATCCACCGGCGGGTGAGCATCCCCCGGCTGGTTGAATGACATCCAGCCTCCGTCGACTGCCAGCACCGAGCCGGTGATGTAGCGCGCCTGCGTGCTGCTCAGAAAACGCACGACCCTGGCGATCTCGTCGGGGCGAGCCAAGCGCCCCATCGGCACGCGGCGGCGTATCGCCGCGAGGTCCATTTTGCCAGCGCGTGCCAGTTCTGTGACCATTGGGGTGCGGACGGAGCCCGGCGCCACCGCCGTGACGCGGATTCCTCGCATAGCCCACTCGCATGCAAGGGACTTTGTCAACGAGATCACGCCAGCTTTCGAGGCTGCGTAGGCGTTGCGCCTGGGATTGCCGACCACGCCCGCCATCGAAGCCACATTGACGATCGCACCGCCCGGCTTCATGCGCCGCGCCGCTTCCCGGGCCATAACGAATGGCCCAATAAGGTTCACTGTCACGCCGCGTCGGAAGGTATCGACAGCGGTGTCGATGATCCTATCCATCGTGGGTCCAACCGCCGCATTGTTGATGAGGACATCGATTTGCGCGAACCGTGCTTCGACCTGGCCGAAAAGTGAGAGCATGTCCTTCTCTCGCGACACATCGCACTCCAGACCGACGTGCGGCGACCCGAGATCCCGAGCCAGTTCAACCACACCACTGCCCGGAAGGTCCACCGCAACTACAGTGTCTCCGTCCGCGGCAAGGATATCGACCAGGGCACGGCCGATCCCGCCCGCAGCGCCTGTGATGATTACGGTGCGTGCTGCCAGTTTCACGAGAGCTTCTCCACGATGACCGCTTGTGATCTCAGCCCATCAACCTTGGGCGGAATGAAGGGCCGAGCCAAATCGTTGCAGTGACCGCCAGTTGCGGCCCCACACAGATGTCGTTCCCGTAGGGCGCTCATCCTCCATTTCTACCCACTTATGCAGCTCCCAGTTGGGGACCCTCGACGCCATCTTGGTCGGTGGGGATGTGACCCTTGAGCAACTGGTAGATGGGATCGTCTGGATGTTGTGCTCCAATCGGCTGTCGCCGGCCGAACCTATCTGCCTCAAGAATCGCTGGCGGGATTTGCTCCTCAACCCAATCGTAGACGACTGTCCGTTCCGCAATTCGCCACTCGTCCTGCCTCTTCTGAAACAGATCGCAGTAACGGCCGCAAAGCAGCGTCTGACGTATTTCTTGGTCTGTATCCGGTCCGCGTTGCAGCGCGGTGAAATAGCTCTCGACCGCGGCCTCTGCTGAACTGATGAAGTCGATCAGGCTGTTCGTGATTTGATGGATGTTACGGTGCCCCGGCAGACCGAGAGCAAATTGGATGAAGTCCTCTGCCGGTCCGCAATAGGGACCGTGCCTGTCATACGCTTCGGGCCAGTATGCGCTACGCAGCGCCGCCTCATCGGCGCGGTCTATCCCGCGGCAGTACCGATACAGGCAGTTGCGGATCGCCTCTCGGTCACGCAGTTCGGTAATTTTCGCGTGGTCGACAGGGTCTGTCGCGAATTGTATGATTGTTTTATCCTTCCCGATGCCAGTCTGCACTTTGCGTGTGTCTCTCTCTACAACTGAGTTAGCGGGGGGCTCGTCAACTTCCAGAGCTTGTTCGGGGCAGGCTCGTACCCCTTTTGAGGCAAGCAGTTGCTCCCCATCGGCAACATCAATATCACCGGGCAAGATGTAGCCGGCGTCATCAAGCTTGAAGACTCTCGGCGCCCGCGCCCAGCAGCGCGCATGACCCTGGCATCTGGCTTTATGTACGACGACACGCATAGCGAACTCCAATGTCGTTGGCTGAAACTTCAGGACCAGTCCAGGATCAGATTCTCGATCCCGAACACATGGCCGCCGAAGGTGATAGGTTCAGTCCCTGTCTTGATCCGAAAGGCTGGGATGCGCGCCAGCCACTCCTCCAGGCCAATGACAATCTCCCGCCGGGCAAGGTGTGAGCCAAGACAACGATGGGGACCATAGCCAAAGGCAGCGTGCCGGTTGTCCTCGCGCGCCAGATCGATCTCATTCGGGCATTCGAATTCCGCCGGGTCACGATTGGCAATCATCGTGGCACAGGAAACATAGTCTCCCTTGCGGATCGGCGCGCCTTTGAAGTCGACATCCTTCGTTGCCACTCGGATCATCTGAATGGTCGAATAGGCGCGCAGCAATTCTTCCGCAGCGACGGCAATCCGGTCCGGTTCGCTTCGTAGCAATTCCTGATCTTTGGGGTTGCGCGCGAGATGGGCCAAGTCGAAGCATATGGCTGCTGAGACCGTGTCGAGTCCCGCGACGAACACAAGCACGCCGATGCCACGGACTTCTTCGTCACTGAGCAGACGACCCTCGACCTTTGCCTTCACGATGAAGGTCATGAAATCATCGACCGGCTCCTTGCGGCGCTCGGTGGCAAGTTCGTCGATGAAGGCCACGATCGTCCGGGCTGCGGGTGGTCGTTGCTCCTTATCGCCGTGGAGCAGATCTCTAGCCCAGCCGACAAATGTTTCTAGTCCGTTGTCCGAAAGCCCAATAAAGCGAAGGAAGATATTGACCGCGAACGGAACTGCAAAATCCTTCATGATGTCGCAGCTCGTGCCTGATGCGGCGATCCTGTCGATCAGCTTGATCGCTCGTTCCCGGACAGCCGGCTCCAATGCCATTACCCGCTTTGGCGAAAGCAGCGGATTGAGCAGTGAGCGAAAAACACCGTGGAATGGCGGATCGAGCTCAAGCGGGATCATCGGCCAGCTCTCGCCGAGCACAGAGGCGAAGATGCTGCGATGGCTGGAAAACGTTTCGGTGTCCTGCAGCACCCGGCGCTGGTCGCTCGCGCGAGTGATGACCCAGGTACCCCGACCGTCGCGCGTGTTGCTGGTTGAATAAAAGATCGGAGGCCCGGCATGAACGCAAGCAACCGCTGCATGCGGATCCCCGTTAGCGGTCGGCAACATGCCGGGCGACGTAAACAGGCTGAAGTCCCTCACCATTTCGGGCGGGACATGATCTGGAACCGGCCGCGATTTAACCGCGCCAGAATCGAGAGACCGTTCATGAGATGCTGTCGGCATTTGCATGCAATCGTTGGTGCAAGCTCCGTGCCGAATTCGTCTTTCGATAATCCTTGCCGTTTGCTGGGCAACAGGTGGCGCCTGCGCTGACTTGCTGGTCGGGATTGCAACATTCTTGTCCAGCGTCGGACACAGAATGTAGAAAGCTAGACACCGACTTGGAGCAACTCAACTGGTGGGATCGCTAGCTGTGGAGCCTCAACAGGTTGTCCTCGGTTAGAGCGAGGCGACTGATAGGTGTTTTGGACTTTAGGCTCCCGTGGGGACGGTGCCAATTGTATCTGTGCAGCCAGACCGGCAACTCTGCGGCGCGGTG
>NZ_RZOM01001630.1:0-820 GCF_003999175.1 Mesorhizobium sp. M7A.F.Ca.ET.027.03.2.1
ATATAGCCGCCACCGACGACCGCGAGTTTTCTCGGCACGTCGCCGAGTGCCAGTGCCTCGGTTGACGAAATCACCGGACCGCCAAAGGGCAGGAACGGCAGCTCCACCGGCGCCGAGCCGGTGGCGATGACGATCGCCTCGGCGCGGATGACTTGGCTTCCTGTCTCGGTTTCGACCTCCACAGTCTTGCCGTCGCGAAAGCTCGCCCAGCCATGCACGGTCTTGACTCCTGCCTTCTTGAGCAGGCCGGCGACGCCGCTGTTGAGCCGGCTCACGATGCCGTCCTTCCAGGCGATCGTCTTAGCCAGGTCGAGCGTCGGTGCGGTGAGCGAAATGCCAAGCGGGCTCTTGCCGCTCGCCATGTGTGAGACCCTCTCGAACTCTTCCGCCGCATGGATCAGCGCCTTGGACGGGATGCAGCCGACATTGAGGCAGGTGCCGCCTGGTTTGCCCGACTCGACGATCACCGTGTCGACGCCGAGCTGCCCGGCACGGATGGCGCAGACATAGCCCCCGGGACCGGCGCCGATGACGAGCAGCTTGCAGGAGATTTCTTTCATGTTGGCATCCTGGTTCACAATGGTGCTGGAAGGCAGATAATGTTGGGTCCTTCGCGCCGCCCTCGAAGCGCGTAATCTCCCCCCTCGAGGGGGAGATGTCGCCGAAGGCGACAGAGGGGGTCGCCGCGCGTAGAGCGCCGGCCTGCATCTGTCGCGCAAGGCGGTCGCGTCCAGTCGTACCAACCCCCTCTGGCCTGCCGGCCATCTCCCCCTCGAGGGGGGAGATTACGCCCTCCACTGCTTTCGCTGATTTTCAACAT
>NZ_RZOM01001631.1:0-820 GCF_003999175.1 Mesorhizobium sp. M7A.F.Ca.ET.027.03.2.1
TGTCCAGATCAACCGGCAGGGTCGTCTGGGTGGATTCCTCGGCGTTCTGAAAGCCCGCTACGAGCTCAATGGAGCGCCATTGAATGCGGCGATCATCGGGCCGCTCATGGCCGACCCCGGCGCCGATGACGGCTCGGCCGGACCCCAATTGCTGCGTGCCTTGCATCAAGGCGAATTCGATCTGCAGCTGACCGATTCGGCCAACCGGACATCCTTGGCCTTCGCGCGCCCGATGAAGTACCAACTCCTTCCTGTGCATTGTCTGGGATGGACATATGTTTTCCGGCCGGCGGCGATGGCCGCCTCCGCACTGCACCGTAAATGGCCTGGCCTGCCTCGCCTTGTACTCGATCCATGCGCAAGAGCATTCGATGCTCTCGCGAAGAAAAGGTTCGAGCCGCCGGTCCTCCATTCATCGTCGCATCGCACCCATCGTGAGCCGATCGATGCCGTTCAATTTGCCGAGAAGCTGCCGACCCTCCTGTCTGGTTACGCTCTTCGGCCGAGTTGGAAGGATGGGGAACTTGCACGGCTGCTTGCGCTGGCGGCCGAGAAGCGGGCCGACGGCCCCCTTCATTTCGGTGGGACCTACGACGAAACGGGCAAAATGCTCGGTTGTTATGCCTTCTATGGTCAAGCCGGCGGCGTGGCGAACCTGTTGCAGATCCAGGCATCCGGATTGCACTGGGGCGCGACGCTGGATGCGCTTGTCGCCGCCGCATGGGAGATGGGCTGCGTGGGCATCACCGGACAGACGCAGACCAAATTCATACCGCAACTCTTTGGCTACAAGAATGTCTTCTTCCGCTATGCCGGGGGA
>NZ_RZOM01001632.1:0-819 GCF_003999175.1 Mesorhizobium sp. M7A.F.Ca.ET.027.03.2.1
GTCCAGGTGCCGCCGACCTCATCACACTGCGCGGCGCCAAGCTCCTTGCAAGCTGCCCGGTCTGCCTGCATGCCGGTTCGATCGTCGCGCCCGAGCTTTTGCAGCATTGCGCGCCCGGAACAAAACTGGTCGACACCGCGCCGATGTCGCTCGACGAGATCGAGGCCGAGTATGTCGCGGCCCACAAATCGGGCCATGATGTCGCCCGCCTGCATTCCGGCGACCTGTCGGTGTGGAGCGCCGTCGCCGAGCAGATCCGCCGGCTAGAAAAGCATGGCATTCCCTACACGCTGACGCCGGGCGTCCCCTCCTTCGCCGCTGCCGCCGCCGCATTGCGCCGCGAGCTGACCATTCCTGAAGTCGCGCAAAGCCTGGTGCTGACCCGCATCTCCGGACGCGCATCAAAAATGCCGCCCGGCGAAACGCTGGCCGGCTTCGGCCGCACCGGCGCCACGCTGGCGATTCATCTAGCCATCCACGCCATCGACCGCGTCGTTGCCGAGCTCACGCCGCACTATGGCGGCGATTGCCCGGTGGCGGTCGTCTTCCGCGCCTCCTGGCCGGACGAGCGTGTGCTGACCGGTACGCTGGCGACCATCGAGGCGCTGCTCGCCGCCGATCCGATGGAGCGCACGGCGATCATCTTCGTCGGCCGCTCGCTGGCAGCCGAAGGTTTTGGCGAGAGTTCATTGTACGACGCCCACTACCAGCGGCGTTTTCGCGGACGGGACGGATTGTGAGCGGCAGCAATAAAAACACCGGCGAAAACGCTACGCTCGAAAAAGCCTTGTCCCGGCTGAACTTCAAGCCGCGCCGGCT
>NZ_RZOM01001633.1:0-817 GCF_003999175.1 Mesorhizobium sp. M7A.F.Ca.ET.027.03.2.1
GGACACAATAGGGCATCATGTCAATGAAGCCAGGGAAAAATAGCTGAACCTTCCTGACAGCCCTGTGTCAGGACAGGTCGGAAGCATCGGCGCCAGACGGAGAAAGGTCGCGTGCGGGCCAACAATGATGGATGCGTTGAAATCGGACCCGACTGTGCTTAGTTTCGAGCCATGACCTTGCCACACCCCAATACGGACCAGATCAGCCTGCCGATCGTGCTTGGCGTGCTCGGCGATCCGACCCGGCTCGCCATCGTGCGCTATCTCGCCAGCAAGCAGGGCGTGCCGCTGAACTGCAGCCAGTTCCTCGATTTCGGCTCGAAGACCAATCTGAGCTACCACCTGGCCAAATTGCGCGAGGCCGGCGTCACCCGCGCCGAGGTGGTCGGCACCAACCGCATGATCACACTGCGCCGCGCCGATCTCGACGCCCGCTTCCCCGGCCTGCTCGACAGCGTCATCGCCGCCGCCGGCGACGATCCGGCACTGCCGGCGGTCGGCGGCCACGACATCGAAATCCACGCCTGACCTTGCAGAACTTGGGTTCCTCGCCCCACGGACGTGGGCAAAAGGAAAAGCGGCGTCACACAGGAGCCTTCCGAAAATGCGCATCGCCGTACTCGCCGATATCCACGGCAATGTGCTGGCGCTCGACGCCGTGCTTGATGACCTTCGCCGGCGCGGCGGCGCCGACCTGACCGTCAATCTCGGTGACAGCGTTTCCGGCCCGCTCTGGCCGCGCGAGACGTTTGCGCGGTTGGAGGCGCTGAACCTGCCGACGGTGCGCGGCAACCACGACCGCCGTGTCGCCGCCGAC
>NZ_RZOM01001634.1:0-817 GCF_003999175.1 Mesorhizobium sp. M7A.F.Ca.ET.027.03.2.1
GTGTGTGGTAGAGTGCGATATGCGCGACGATGACGGCTGCGATTGCTACCCAGACCGGATAACCGAACGGTCCGAGCGAGCCGGAAGCGAGCCTGAGCAGGAAGGTCGAGCCGACCATGGTCGGTTCGCCGCCCGACAGGATGAGGCCAAGGCCGGTGATGCCTGACAGCGTGCCGAGCGTCACCACGAAGTCGGGGATCTTGCCTGCGGTGATGATCAGCCCGTTGAGGAAACCGACGGCGCTGGTGGCGAGAACCGCGAGCCCGCAGGCGACGAAGATGCCGTAGCCGGCGGCGTTGACGAGGCCGAGGATGATGGCGCCGAGCATGACGGCTGCCGCCAGCGACAGGTCGATGCCCGAGGTGGCGATGACGAAGGTCTGGCCGATCGACAGCACCACCAGGATCGCCGCCGCCAACAGCAGCGCCTGCAGATTGGCGACGCTGAGAAAGACCGGCTGGGCGATGCCGAAGACGATGACGAGGCCGACCAGGCCGACGACGGATGCCCAGTCGGCCCAGAAGGACGGATCGAGGAGGAGAGCCGCCAGGGAGGGACGGCTCTCCTCAGCACCCGCCGAATGGGCGGCGGGTGCGTTGTCTGCTGGTGTGCTCACTTCAGCATCTCGCGGAAGGGATCGGGATAGTCGCCGCCGGGCCGCGGGAAGTTCTTCAGCGAGGCTTCGGCATTGTCCTTGTTGATCAACAGCACCGGCGCCGGCACGTTGGCCGGCAGTTCCTTGCCCTTGGCGGCCACTGCACAGGCCTCGAGGCCCATGGCGCCGACAACATAGGGATATTGGGCGACGGTGGCGGTG
>NZ_RZOM01001635.1:0-816 GCF_003999175.1 Mesorhizobium sp. M7A.F.Ca.ET.027.03.2.1
CCCTTGGTGCGACGCTCCTGTGCATGGTGCTGTCGTTGCCCGCTGCGTTTGGTTTGGTGAATTTCAAGTTTCGCGGCCGCGAGTTCCTGGCAGACTGGATCCTGTCCACTCGTATGATGCCGCCGATCGCGGCCGGGGTGCCGCTCTATATAATCTTCAACACCATAGGCTTGCTCGACACCGTGTGGGCCCTGATAGTCGTCTATGCCGGTTTCAATATTCCCTTTGCCGTGTGGGTCAGCATGTCGTTCTTCCGGCGCGTGCCGCGCGAGACGATTGAAGCAGCCATGCTCGAGGGATGCTCCTGGGCGCAGATTTTCACCAAGGTAGCCCTTCCGCTAACCCGTAGCGGCATCGCGACAGTGGCTACCTTCGTGTTCATTTTTGCATGGAACGAGCTGCTCTTGGCCCTGTTTCTGACAACTCGCGCCGCAAAGACGTTTCCGGTCGTTATCTCGTCCTTCGTCACCAACAGCATGACTTTTTGGGAGATGATCGCGGCGTCTTCGGTAATTCAGGCAATTCCGCCGATCATCTTCACCCTGCTCATGCAAAGGCACATCGTATCGGGCCTCACGATGGGCGCGGTCAAAGACTGATCGCATTAGAGGAGATTTCATGGGCCAGATCACGATTGATCGCGCTGTAAAACGCTTCGGCGACTACACAGCTATCGACCATGTCAGCCTCGATATAGAGGATGGTCAATTCGCCGTCTTTGTGGGGCCGTCCGGCTGCGGCAAGTCAACGCTGTTGCGCGTGATTACTGGCCTGGAGGATCTCAGTGAAGGCGCCATCTATATTGACGGACGGGAT
>NZ_RZOM01001636.1:0-814 GCF_003999175.1 Mesorhizobium sp. M7A.F.Ca.ET.027.03.2.1
AAGTCGGATCGTCCGACGGTTGCGGCGATCGTCGAGCGCATTGGTCCGATGCGCAACAAGGTCGCGACGGAAAACACCGCCGAGACCAGCGAAGCCCGCCGCGAGCGCCGCCGCAGCCGGGCCTGACCTCATCGATTTCGGTTATTCGCTGTTGTCGGCGTAGCTCGACTGCGCCGACTTGAAGTCGACCACATTGTCGCCGCGCATCGTCATCAGCGCGCCCGAAGCGCTGGGGTCGGTGATCTGTTCCAGCATGATGCGGAAGCGGTCGTTGGTCAGCGCCGACAGGGCGGTGTGGCGCGCCTGTGCGACATCGTCACTGATACGCCTGGATTCCGATGATGGGGCCGATGAAACCGCCGAGGCGTCTGGCGCCGGGGGTATCGAGTTGGCGATAGTCCTGATCTGCAATTTCGGCTCCCTCAAGCCCAGTACACCTGTCCTGCGTAACAAGGAGGGGGTTGCCATCCGGTACCGGAATTGCCGCGCAATTTAACGACCCATAAAATCCGCGAAAAAAGGCCGGCAAGGTTTCCCTCGCCGGCCTGCCTCACCCGCCCGCGGTCGGTTCCCCCGTATCAGAACGATCCTATCTGAAAGAAACCGGCCGTCATCACCACTTACCGGTTACCGCCCAGCGCAGAGGCAAGGCGCACAAGCGAGAGGAACTCGGCCCTGTACCCAAACGGGTCGGCCCCTCGAGCGGCAGTGGCGATCTCCATGATCTTGTCGTAGCCGAACTTCGCGGTCGCATCCTCGTCGCGCAGCTTCTGGCCGAAGGCGGCAACCGCGACGGAGAAGCGCTGATCGGTGC
>NZ_RZOM01001637.1:0-813 GCF_003999175.1 Mesorhizobium sp. M7A.F.Ca.ET.027.03.2.1
CTCCTCCACCGTGCGCCAGGGCAAAAGGCCGAACTGCTGGAACACCATCGCCACCTGTTTCTGCCGCAGGCGCCGCAGGGTCGCCTCGTCGCAGGTGACGACGTCGACGGTCTTGTCGCCATCCTTGACCAGAACCTGGCCGCGCGACACCACGTTGAGCCGGTTGACCGCCCGAAGCAATGTCGACTTGCCCGAACCGGAGAGACCCATCAGCACGGAGATCTCGCCCTCGTTCACGGTCAGGCTGGCGCCGGCGCAACCCAGCACATTGCCGGTCTTTTCGAGGATCTCGGCGCGGCTGGCTCCGGCGTCGATCATCTTCAGCGATCCGGCCTGGTCGGCGCCGAAGACGATATCGACGTTCCGGAAATCGACGGCGACGGTCATTTCTTGCCTCCAACGGCGATGCGGGTCATCCGGTCGAGCACGATGGCCAAAACGACGATGGCGAGGCCCGCCTCAAGCCCGAGGTCGATCTTGCGCGAACCCAGCGCCCGGTTGATTTCGGTGCCGAGGCCGCCGGCGCCGATCAGTGCGGCAAACACCACCATCGACAGCGACAGCATGATCGATTGCGTCAGACCGGCCATGATGGTGGGCAGCGCCGAGGGCAGCTCCACCTTCCACAGCAACTGGCTCTTGGTGGCGCCGAACGCCTCGCCGGCCTCGACGATCGACTTCGGCACCGAGACGACGCCGAGATGCGTGAGACGAACCGCGGTCGGGATGACGAAGATGATGGTGACGATGAGGCCGGGCGCATTGCCGAGGCCGAACAGCGTCAGCACCGGGATCAGGTAGACGAAGGTCGGC
>NZ_RZOM01001638.1:0-813 GCF_003999175.1 Mesorhizobium sp. M7A.F.Ca.ET.027.03.2.1
GTCTCGGCGAGACGATGGAAGAGGGCAAGATTGTCGGTTGGCTGATCAAGTCGGGCGACAGTTTCAAGCGTGGCGACCCGATCGTCGAGATCGAGACGGACAAGACGATCGCGGAGTTTCCAGCCCTCGGCGACGGCCGGCTCGGCGAAATCCTGGTATCGATCGGCGACATGATCGATGTCGGCAAGCCGCTTGCCCGCATCGACATCGGCGATGGCCCGGACTGGACCGCCGGCGAAGGCGACGAGAGCGAAACGACCGGTGAGGCAGCTGTCGCCTCGACAATGGAGCAACGCGAAGGCGTGCTGGTCGAGAACAATCTTGAAATGCCGCGTCTCGGTGAGACCATGGAAGAGGGCCGCATTGCGAAATGGCTGAAGGCGCCAGGCGACAGTTTCGTGCGCGGCGAGGCGATCATCGAGATCGAGACGGACAAGACGATTGCCGAGCTCCCGGCTATGACTGACGGGCGGCTTGTCTCGATCCTTCGCGATGACGGCGACATTGTGCCGGTCGGGGAACCGATCGCAAGGATCGAAATTCCGGCGTCTGCGATTGGAGATGAGGATAGAACGCCGATTCAACTCGCTTCCGAAGCGCACGGTGCTCCCGCGGCTGAAGTGACGCCAAGGGAGATCGGTCAGAGAGAGGGACGGCAGCGCGCTACCCCGCTTGCACGGCGCCTTGCAAGGCGCGAGCGCATCGATCTGTCGACCATAGTGGGAAGCGGCCGTCGTGGGCGCATCGAGAAAGCCGACGTCCTGAACGCCGCTGCAGGCAGCAGTCCGGCTGCTGCTGGCGCTGCGACCGGGG
>NZ_RZOM01001639.1:0-807 GCF_003999175.1 Mesorhizobium sp. M7A.F.Ca.ET.027.03.2.1
GTGCAGGCATCAGTGTCGACGATGTCGCCAAGCGCTTGATCGACTATGGTTTTCACGCGCCGACCATGTCCTTCCCGGTCGCCGGCACGCTGATGGTGGAGCCGACCGAGTCCGAGCCCAAGCGGGAACTCGACCGCTTCTGCGAGGCCATGATCGCCATATCGGCAGAGGCAGCAAAAGTCGCCAGGGGCGAATGGCCTTTGGCCGACAATCCGCTGGTCAACGCGCCGCACACCGCCGCCGAGGCGTTGGCCGGCCAGTGGACCCATCCCTACTCGCGCCTGGAAGCGGCCTATCCGGCAGGCGACCCCGACACGGCAGCCAAGTACTGGCCGCCGGTGTCACGCATCGACAATGTCGCCGGCGATCGCAACCTGGTCTGCTCGTGCCCGCCGCTGTCGGACTATCTGGGGGCCGCGGAGTAATTACGCTGAGCGCAAGGCCGGCTTGATCGGCTCGGCCTTGCCCATCCTCTTGCGGCTGATGACACAATTTCGCCCGGCGCGTTTGGCGGCATAGAGCGCCGCGTCCGCCTCGGCGAGCACGTTGTCCAGCCTGCTGCCGCTTGCCTCGCCAAAGCCGATGCCGCCGCTGACCGTGCTGCGCAACTTGCCGAGCTGGGTGGGGACGATTTCGGTGCCGAACGCCACGCCGATCTTGCTGGCGAGATCGTAAGCTTTTTCGTCCGTCATCCGCGACATGACGATTGCGAACTCCTCGCCGCCAAGGCGAAAAGCGTCGACGCCGGGCCGGGCATACTTTTTGATGACGGCGGCAAAACGGCACAAGACCTGATCCCCTACCTGT
>NZ_RZOM01000163.1:0-7965 GCF_003999175.1 Mesorhizobium sp. M7A.F.Ca.ET.027.03.2.1
GATGTGAACGCGAGCAGCTTGAGCTTTGCCGGCTCAATGCCGGAGAACAAGGGAACGCGTTGCAGCATTCCAACTTCATCCTTGAGCAGCATTGTCGCAAACCTTCCTAAATTCGCGTCTGCCAGACTATGACAGAAGTTCCTTGAAGATACCGTTCTCTGCCAAAAGTGTCTCGTGTGTACCGTCTTCCACCAATTGCCCCGAGTCAAAGACGATAACGCGATCGAACATCATCGCCATTGCCGGACTCGTCACGACCCACACAATTGCCGGCGAATGGCCGTCGCGTCTGGCTTCCTCGAGCACGTTTCGCAGCACCTTGTCCTGAATGCGCTGGTCGAGCGCCGACAGCGGCCGGTTGAGAATGAGAAAATCGGGACGCTTGAGCAGAGCCCGGGCAACATCGAGCTTCTGTCGCTGTCCGCTGGTCAGCCGCCTTCCACCGGCGCCGACGTTGAAGTCCAGGCCGACATCCAGAAGCTCGGCATAAAGCCCCAGCTCGTCAAGAATGTCATAGACGATGGAGCGTATGCGGTCCGGCGCGTCGGGATGGTTGTTTCCCACACGGCCGAATAGGACATTGTCCATGACGGTGGCCGCGGCAATGTATTTGGCAGGATCATACCGTTCGATCGCGTTGTGCAGTTCGGGCGGCAGGTTCTCATAGAACCGGTTGCGTGCGGCGACGATCTTGCTCATCAACTCGTCGGTCAGCAGGCCGAAGCGGTGCCGGGGCTCGATATAGGCAAAGCTCAAGGTGATGATCATGGCGCGGTCGGCCTCCGAAACCGCCTCGTAGGGGCGGTTCTTGAGCCGCTGCAGCAAGGTCTCGTAGGCGGGGATCTCCTCGGCGCTCATGAAGGCGAGCTGCTGGAAGAACTGGTGATCTGGCGGCAGGTCGGCAAACAGCTCGATCGCCTGTTCGGCGATCTCCATGCCCATCTCGTAGAGCGTGCTGTCGAGGCCGGCCTGCTTCAGCACGGAAGCAAAGTAGGGATTGGCCGCCAGAGCCTTGTCGGCCAGTTCGGGGCCGGCGGCGGCGCCGAAAAGCAGGTTCTGGCCGATCGTCGCTTCCGTGTTGTAAGCGCCCGGCTCGAAAGGAACCACCAGTTCGCGCAGCCCTTCCTGTTCGAGCCGGGTTCGCAGCGCTGCACGCAGTTCGACGATCCGCCCGGCGAGCTTCGTGTGACGCGTGAGGTCGGCCGAAGAGCGCAAGCCAAGATCCAGAATGTCGCGCGACAGAAGAACCGCGTCGAGCACCCGGCGCACCGCTTCAAAGAGGTCGTGCGGGCCGGTAGCACCGGCGGAAACATAGTCGATCCAGTCGCTGTGGACGTCGAAATCCGGATTGCCCGACCGGCGCGCCTCGTCCATGTTCCAGCGCTGCTGGTCTGCCGCGGTGCCGTCATAAGTCACCGATGTCAGCGGTGCATGCTTCAACCCGTAGAGCAAGTTATCGCGCAGGCTTGCTTGGAACAGGAAAACATCCGACGAGGCGTAGGACATGCGCCGGCCGGTCACGGCTTCGGGGAGTTCAAGCAGGTCATCGGCGCCCGAAGCGACCTTTCCACTCTCTGGCCAGTTCAGACGCGCGAAGGCTTCTGCTAGCGCCTCTGCTCCGCCTGTCGGGGTGCTGACCAGCGCCACCGTCTCAGCCGGCTTGACCTGCATGGAGACACGGTTGAGGAGCATTGCACCGCCATCGTCTGCCATGGACAGACCGACCGCCGACAGCGGGTTTGTCATCGGACCGGGATCGTCGATCGCCAGTGCCGCGATTCCCGGCGCAATGATATCCTCGACGGTGAACTGTTCAACGACCTGCTGATATTTGACCTGGACATCCTGCCGATCCTGATCCCAGTCGATCAGTTCCTTCATCGGTCCGGGCAGGTCCTTGTAGGCTCCGATCACCGCCACGAGCTGACCGACGTCCAGCCGGCCCCCTATGACCAGATACCCGCCGATCATGTAGAACAGAAAGGGCGTGAGCTGTGCGAGAAAATTGTTGAGGAACTTTACCATGAATTTCCATTGGTAAAGATCGAAGCGGATCTTGAAGATGAGCCCTAGCCTAGCAGCTATGTCGGCGCGCTCGTAGTTCGACGTGTCGTGGACGTGAACCGCGCCGATACCGTCGACGATTTCGCCAACCCGGCCGGAAAGCGCGCGCGCCGTCAACTGCCGTTGGCGCCCAAGCACGAGCAGCCGCCGCCGCATCCGCGGGATGAGTACGATCTGGATGATCACGATCACCATCGCTATCATTCCGAGCCAGACGTTCTGGACCATGATGAACAGCATGGCCGTTAGCGCCTGGCCGCCGAGCAGCACCGGCTGCAGGAAGGCATCGCCGATAAAGCCGCCCAGCGGCTCCACCTCATCCTTCACCATGGTCGCCACTTCGGCGGATTTCACCCGCTTGAAGTAAATCGGCGGAAACCGCAGCACACGATCGATCAGATCGAAGCGAATACGCCGCAGCATGCGTTCGCCGAGGCGGCCCTTGTAGGTGTTGATGTAGAGTTTGAACAGGCCGTTGATGACGACCAGCAAGAGGAACACAAGGCTCAGGGCAAGCAGCGTCTCCTTGCGGTCCAGCTGAAAACCGGAGAAGAACTGGACCTCGCCAATGAACGGCAGGTTATAGTGCAATTTCATGAAGGGCAGGGTCGCGCCGGGTTGCTCGAACCCCTTCCCCTGGATCGGGCCGTTGACGATCAGCTTCGGCAGGTCGAAGGACATGAAATATGGGATCATCGAAAGCAGGACGATCATCAATATCCAGATCTGCTGCTTCCGGGTGTGCGTCCAGATATAGCGGGCTAGGCTGGGTTCCATATGCGGCTGTCAGTTTGGAGGAAGCAGGCGGTGAAAGCACCTGCTGGCAAACGATGTATCGGCAATGTCTTCGCGGATGGACGCCGCTGGTCCGGACAGACGCAACCGGCCCCCTTCGTGACCGTGCAACGGCGAAACGGCTGGTGGCATAGTCTCATCCGCAAGTCGAACAGCCTTGGGTGAGGCAATATTGCGTTGTGTAGCCCGAAATCCCAACATAGAAGACGAATATGATGGATGTCACGCAAGCACGCAATGCCGGCATTGACGGGCACGAACAAGCCTTGGACCTCGCCCGGGGAATTGCCGCCTATGTCGACCACCCTCTTGTCGCCGGGCTGGCGCGGGTCATCGCCAAGCATCCGACGGCCGATATCGCCAACGCCTTCAACCACAAGCAGGTCGCCTGCAAGATGTGGGCGCTCGACAAGCTGTTCGAAAACGACGGCGGCCGGTTCGGGCGCATATGGGTTCTGGGCGGATGGTACGGCGTATTGCCGGCAATGCTTTTCAACGACGCCCGTTTCGACATTGCGGCGATCGACAGCATCGACATCGATCCTGAAGTCGGGCCGGTCGCCCGGACCCTCAACCGGGAAGCCGGCGACCGCTTCCGGGCGCTGACGGAAGATATGTACGCACTCGACTATGCGGCCGGTCGGCCCGACCTGGTGGTCAATACGAGCTGCGAACACATAGCCGACCTGGGTGCCTGGCTTGCCCTGCTTCCGCGGGGCACGAAGGTGCTACTGCAATCGAACGATTACTTCAACGAGCCGACGCACATCAACTGCGTGGCTTCGCTTGCAGCCTTCGAAGCAATGGCGGCGCTACGGGAGATCAGGTTCTCCGGCGAACTGCCGACAAAAAAATATACCCGCTTCATGCTGATTGGAACAGTTTGAAGCGCGTTGCGCGAATCCAACCGAGATATGACCTGCGCTAGGATTTCGAGGACCAGGCTCGATGCCGCTCGCGCAGGATTTGCGCCGAGTGACGGGCGCCTTCCAGATCGAGACGATGCGCGGCTGGCGTCGGTCCCGCAAGCGCCTGTTCGATCGCTTGCGCCAGACACTCAGGCGTCAGGTCGTTTTCCCTCAGAACCGTCGCCAAACTCAGTTCTTCGAGCATCAGGGCTCGAACCGTCTGTTCCGTTTCCCCGCCGGCTGCAAAGGGAACGAGCAGCGAACGACAGCGCGCGCGAAGGACATCGCAGACAGTGTTGTAACCCGCCTGCGAGACCGACAGGCGGGCGCCGGTCAGCAAGCTGGGGAAATCCTCGCGAAACCGAAAGATGGACAGGCCCGGCGTGGCATCGCGTGTAATCGCGTCAAACTCGTCCTTCGGCAGGTTTGGGCCGGTGATCAGACACCATTTCCAGGCGTTGTTGGCATTCCGCGCTGATGCGATGGTGGACCGGACAAGGCTCTTTCCGGCGGCCCCGCCGCCAACCGACACCACAACGTCGAAACGCTCGGAGGCCGCGGGCGCTGGTGGCGCGGCAACGAGCCCCGTGTACGCAACCTCGGCCCTGATCGCTCCCGCCAGTGGAAATGTCTTGTCTAGGGTTGCGAAAGCCGGATCGCCATGGACCATGACAAGGTCAAAATGCCTGTTAACGAGATCGACCGTTTCCTCGTTTCGGCCCGGCTTGACGCGCTCCTGAAGGATATCACGGACGGACGTCACCAGCAGCGGTCTGGGCGACGCCGCGTCGATGGCCTCGATCAGCGGCAAGAGTTCGAAACGCATCTGCCGGCGCCCAAATGGAAACGCCTCGACAATGACGATATCAGGCCTGCAATCCCGGAATGCCTGCAGCAGCATCTCTGAACGCCGTTTCTTGAAATCATCGTCGATGGGCTTGCCTTGCAGGTCGACAAGGCCGGAAAATCCTTCATCACCGGAGGTGACAGATGGCAGGGTTACAGATATTGCCCCCAATCCCGGAAACCCCGCGACCGGCGCTCCGCCAGTGACGACGGTTACGTCAAACCCGTCATCGACCAGAGCCGCCGCGACGCGGCTGGAGCGCGCGAGATGGCCGATGCCGAGCAGGTGCTGGACATAGAAGAAAGCGCGCAGCCGCTTCATTCGGCGGCCCGCCACTCCCGTTCGAACAGCTCCTTGAGCTGTCCAATGCTTGCCATGTGATCGAAATTGCCGCGCACGCGCGCCTCTGCGGTGTCGCCGAGGCGGGCACGCAGCACGGGATCACGGATCAGTCGCTCCAGCGCCTGTGCCAGGGCAATTGGGTTTTCCGTCGGAACCAGTAGCCCGGTTTCATCCGGCGATAAAAGCTCCGGCACGCCGGAAATATCGGTCGACACGCAGGCAAGCCGCTGGCTGGCCGCCTCCACCAGAACATTCGGCAGACCATCGCGGTCACCATTTGCGGTGATCCTGCAGGCCAGGGCGAAGATATCGGCGCGGCGGTAGTGCTCAAGCACCTCTTCCTGCGCGAGCGCGCCTTTCCAAGAGATGCGACCATCCAGTCCGAGTTTTTGCGCCAACGCCTTGAGCCGCTCCAATTCCTCGCCGCCGCCAATATGCTCGAAACGCCACGCTAAATCACCGGGCAAGAGGGCAAGGGCCTCCAGCAAGGTGTCGAAACCTTTCTTTGCAACGGCGCGCCCGACACTCAGAACGATAACCGGTTCGTCCGGCGCCGAGCCGTCATGCTGTTTTCGTGCCTCGCCGAAAATGCCGAAGCGATCAAGGTCGAGCCCATGATAGCTCAAATGCACTGACGAGTTGCCGTCGGCGAGTTTTTTCAGACGGTCGAAGCCCGTTTTCGTGCAAGTTACCGTCCAGCGCGCCGAGGAAAGCTTGCTGGCCAGATCCCAATCCGCCGAAGTCCAGATGTCCTTGGCATGGGCCGAGCAGCTCCAGGGCAGACCAAGAAGCTGGCTGGCATAGCGCGTCACCGATGCCGGCGTGTGCGCGAAATGCGCATGCAGCCATACCGCGTCTTCGGGCCATTCGGCCGCTAGCACGAGCGCTTGCCCGAAACGGCGCGCGCGATTGCGCGTAAAGTCGCGCGGCATATCGACGGCCAGCGATCCCAGTGCACGCCAGAAGCCCGGCCGCTGCAAACAAGCAGAAAGCGAGCGAACCACGCGCAGCGGCTCTTCATGCAGATATTCCGGCAGATAATGGACGGGCGCTTTGATCTCGTCATGCACGGGGTGGCGTTTTGCGTCGGTCGGCCGCCTGAGCGCAACGAGTATCAGATCGAACCCCGCACGCTCCAGTCCGAGCAGTTCCTGCGCGATGAAGGTTTCCGACAGCCGCGGATAACCCTTCAGAACCACGACGATCTTGCGATGTTGCAACTCAGTTCATGCCTTCAATAACCGAAAGGTGAGGGCCAGCCTGCCGGTCGAGCAGTTCCGCGACGATTTCGGAAATATGAGGGAGCCCTTCCAGGGTCAGATGTGGATTACTCTGGGATGGACGAGGCCGATTCGGCAGCGCCACCAGTGCATCGGCAAACCGCTGGGAGTCCTTGGCTTCCTCCGGCAAAAGCATTTCGATGAGGCCCAGTTCGGCCGCGCGCCGCGCGCGGATCAGTTGTTCCTGGCGGGGTTCGATGCGCGGCACGATGAGCGCCGGCTTGTCGAAAGAAAGTATCTCGCAATAGGTGTTGTAACCGCCCATCGCCACTACCGCCTTGGCGCCGGCAATCAGGTCTTCCATGCGGTTGTCGAACTCGATAATCTTGATGTAGGGGATCGTGGCACCCTTCTTCAGCAACTTATTGCGCTTGCGAGCCGGCATGTAAGGCCCAAGCACGATCAGCGCCTTGTGCTGCAATTTCGGATCCTGCTGATAAGCGTCGATGACGTCGTGAATCAATTCGGCCCCGTCGCCGCCGCCACCGGTGGTAACCAGGATATAGTCGCCCTCTGGCCGGTGGCCGGGCAACTGGTTCCGCTGCAAGCTCCGTTGCAGGAAACCGACGAATCTCATTTTTGCCCTGACAGCCGGCGGCACATCCAAGCCGGTCAATGGGTCGTAGAAATCCGGCGGGCCATAGGCCCAGACCTTGTCGTAGAACAGGCCTATCTTGCGCATCACATCCCTGCGAGCCCACTCTGCTTCGAGCAGATGCGGTGCATCCATCACCTCGCGCAGGCCAAGCACCAGCGTGGTGCCCCGGGTCTTGAGGTAGGACAGCGTGTCCTCAATCTCACCGCGTAGGCCGAGCGGTTCCTTGTCGACGATGAAGATATCCGGCCGGAAGGTCTCGGCTGTGTGGCGGATGATCGACTGACGCATCCTTAGCGTCTCATGCAGATCGATGTCCTTTTCCAACGAGGTGTATTCGCCGTTGCGCAACTTGATGACGCTGGGGATCTTCACGAAGTCGACACGGGCGCGGTAGTCGAAGGCGCCGGCGATAGTCGCACCCGAAATGATAAGCACCTGAAGCCCACGGAAATCCTCGACTAGCGAATGCGCAATAGTCCGGCAGCGCTGCAAGTGGCCGAGCCCGAACGTGTCGTGGCTGTACATGAGAATTCGAGCGTTTTCTGCGTGCTGGGTCATTCTTGAACGTCTCTTAAAATTCTCGCCTTGAGACCGTGAGCGCCCCCCGGCTTCGAAACCATCCCGGGTGTGAAACACATGGCCGCAATTTCAATTTATATCGCTTCTATGGAATGCCGTTCAGATATGCTTTCTGATCGCCAGTCCGGAACTAGGTGGGTTGGCGAACATCGCCGCGAGGAGTGAGCAGAGACTTCCTGTTGTATTGTGGGATGGATCGAGGAGGAAAACGATGTCAAAAAAATAGGCAGAAGTCATCCCTCTTGATTCCAATCCGGATTGCTAAAAACGATTTCCCCTATCTTGCCCATACAGCCAATTGCTTGATCGGTATACGAAAGGACAAGGTCGCTGGGCGTCGCACGGCGCATTGTTGTAGAGCTCATTCGTGCGCCATTGCACTCGCCTTGGACCAAAGGTGCCGCCCATTATTCTCTTGAAGGGCGGTCTGATTGTGATTCACCGACCAGAATTGAGCCATCTGTCGCCAAGCTAGCCGGAATTTTAGCAATAATCGAGTGGATGCCAGCGGTCGCGCCACACCGCCCGCAGCAGGGTGTGTGCGACACCGGT
>NZ_RZOM01001640.1:0-807 GCF_003999175.1 Mesorhizobium sp. M7A.F.Ca.ET.027.03.2.1
ATGTTGACCTGCATCCGCCCCGCCGTGCCGGCCTTGGTCACCGCCGGTCGCGCCAGGAAGGTCCCGGCCCGGTTGCGGCGCGCAGAGAACGACGCGCAGGATTGCCGAAAAGCGGCGATTTCGGTCCTGGAGGGCGACACCACGATGCCGCCATGTTCGGCGTCGAGCAGGGCGATGCCGGCGAGATGAGCCGGCGAAGCACCGAGACCGACGATCATGGGTACGCCGCGCGAGCGCGCCAGCATGGCGACATGGCTGGCCGTGCTGCCCGCCCTCAGCGCGATGCCGCCGCCGCTGCTCCAGTCGGTTTCGAGAAAACGCGTCGGCGCGATATCCTCGCCATAGAGGATGGCGCCGGCGGGCGGCTCGACGTTGCCAACCTCCGACAGAGCCCGCAGCACCTGGTCCCTGATATCGCGTATGTCGGCGGCGCGCGCCCGGAAGTAATCCTGCTCCGAAGCATCATAGCCGGCGATTTCAGCGTTAAGCGCCTGCCGCCACGCCGTGTCGGCCGGCAGGCCGGTGCGGATCGCGGCAAAGGCCGGGCTGCTCAGCGCATCGTCTTGCAGCATGGCGACCTGAAACTCGAGAATGTCGGCGGCATCGCCCTCGGCCATCCCGATCATTGCAGTGAGACGGCCCGTGGCAATGCCGATTGCGATTTCGAGCGCGGCTTTCTCATCGTCGGCTGTTTCTTTGCCGACATAGGAGCCGACAGTCTGGTCGAGGTCGAAGAGCGGCCCTTCGGCATAACCGGCCGAGGCCGAAATGCCTTTAATCCTAAGCGGTTCGCGCATGGTCCGCGCC
>NZ_RZOM01001641.1:0-805 GCF_003999175.1 Mesorhizobium sp. M7A.F.Ca.ET.027.03.2.1
AGCCAGATCTCGCCGCCTTCAACCGAGGCATAGCTGTCCTGGATGTTGGCCTGGCCCTGGCGCAGCGACTTGACCTCGGTGCCGGTCAGCACCAGACCGGCCTCGACCGTGTCAAGCACCTCATAGGAAAACCGCGCCTTACGGTTTTCCGAAACGGTCTTGTTGTTGGGATCGGCTTTTCTGACTTGATTCATGATGCTTAGAGTCCGTTTCGAAACTCGCTCCTGCGAGTCAGATGATGGTGTCATCGAGAACCGGAGCGGAGCGTACATATAGTACGTGAGCACCGGAAGCGCAGGTGACGCCTTCAGATGGCCGCAGGAGTAGAGTTTCCAAACGGGCTCGCTAATTAATCAAGCCGGCGTGCTTCATAGCCGCATCGATCTTGTCGGCAGTCGACTGTTCGATCGTCACCAGCGGCGAGCGCAGCACGTTTTCGACCTTGCCTAGCTTCGACAGCGCGTATTTGGCGCCGGAAACGCCAGGCTCGATGAAGATCGCCTTGTGCAGCGGCAGCAGGCGATCCTGCAGATCCAGCGCCTTGACGCTGTCGCCGGCAAGCGTTGCCTCCTGGAATTCGGCGCAGAGCCGCGGCGCGACGTTCGACGTCACCGAAATACAGCCGACGCCGCCATGGGCGTTGAAGCCGAGCGCCGAAGCGTCCTCGCCCGAAAGCTGGATGAAATCCTTGCCGCACGTGGCGCGCTGCTCGGA
Organism: Mesorhizobium sp. M7A.F.Ca.ET.027.03.2.1; assembly: GCF_003999175.1. NCBI lineage: Bacteria > Pseudomonadati > Pseudomonadota > Alphaproteobacteria > Hyphomicrobiales > Phyllobacteriaceae > Mesorhizobium > Mesorhizobium sp. M7A.F.Ca.ET.027.03.2.1. The sequence continues at coordinate 715 of NZ_RZOM01001641.1, forward strand.
GACCCTTTCGACCTTGCCGGTGGCATCCTTGACGCCGACAATGTTCTTGAAGTCGTGCACGAGCCGGCCCATCGTGTCCGGCATCATGTCG
>NZ_RZOM01001642.1:0-804 GCF_003999175.1 Mesorhizobium sp. M7A.F.Ca.ET.027.03.2.1
GTCGTAGAGCAGCGTCGAATTGACGACGCGGGTGTTGATCGAATGCAGGCTCGCCGCCGTCAGCAGGCCGGCGACCAGTGCGACGAAAGCGGAAAGCACATAGCGCAGCACCAGCATCGGCCGCACCGGAATGCCGATGTTGCGGGCGGCAACCGGATTGTCGCCGGCGAAGTAGATGTAGCGGCCCCATTTGGTGTAGCGCAGGAACAGGAAGAAGAGGAAGGCGAGGCCGGCAAAGACGAACACCTCGACCGGAATATCGAGGAAGCGCAGGCCGCCAAGCAGCTCGACCCAATGGCCCTGCGGCACCGGCACCGCATCCTGCGTGATCAGCTGCGAGCGCACATAGCCGAAGACGAAGGAGCCTGTCGCCAGCGTCACGAAGATCGCGGGCACATCGGCATAGGCGACGAGAAAGCCGTTGAGCAGGCCGATGGCCAGCACACCGGCCAGCACATAGGCGAAGGCCAGCCCGTCCGGCGTTCCCGAATTCAGAAGTTGCAGATACCAGGCGACAGACATCGCCATGATCGCCACGGCGGAGAGGTCGATGCCGCGTCCGATGATGACGACGGCCATGCCGAGCGCAAGGATGCCCAGCACCGACACCGAGCGGACGATAGCGACGAGATTGTTGGGGTCGATGAAACCTGGCAGGCCTATGGCCGCTGCAACGAACAGCACCACCGCTATGGCAAAGACAATGCCTTCCTGATTCAGGCTCCTGAAATTCGGCCAGCCGATCGTGTTCATGTCTGCGTTTGCCCCGATGGCAGCGCTGCCATCCCTGGGAAAGAACGCTAA
>NZ_RZOM01001643.1:0-802 GCF_003999175.1 Mesorhizobium sp. M7A.F.Ca.ET.027.03.2.1
GATCCGGCCGGCAGCGTCACCTCGTCGAGCACGATCTTGCCGTGGTAGGCACCGGTGCCGACATTGGTGACCCTGATGGTGAAGTCGCAGCCGCCACCCATCGTGCAACGCGTCACGTCGGCGCGTTTCTCGACCTTGAGGTCCGGCTCCTTGTCCTTGGGCGGGCACCTCTGGTCACGCGGGATGACGATGTCGATCGTCTGCGTGCAGCAAAGGCCCCAGCCTTCCTTCGAACCGGCATAGGTTTCGATGCCGGTGACGATGAGGTGGATGACGTCGCCGGGCGATGCGCCGACGATCTTCCAGTTGAGCACACCGCCGCCCGCCGGCACCAACTGGGTGTCGGGGATGATGGTGACGCCTGATGTGGTCGTCGACACCTGCACCCACTTGCCGCCCATCTCCGGGCCGACCGGCATGTGGTAGATGAAGGCGCCGCCGCCGGGCACGCAGTCCACCGTGCCGCGTTCCACCTTGAAGCATTCCCGGTCGGGAGGCGGTGGCCGCTTATCACAGTTGGTGAGGTCGATCTTGATCGAGGTCTTGGCCCCGGTCTTGTAGTCGCCATCGTCGGGCTTGCCCGGATCCTGCGACGGGATAATGGTCCCGGGGCCGGCTCCGTTGCTGACCTTGATCACACCCTGGTTGTCGATCACGGTCGGCGAAGGAAACGCCGCATGGTCGATCTTGGCCGTGATCTGGAAGTTGATGACGCGTTCATTGGCGGCACCGGCGCCGTCGAGATCGACGGCGGAGAGCCGGAAATTGGACACCGTTGCCGTGTCGTTCGGACCGGCCGAGG
>NZ_RZOM01001644.1:0-801 GCF_003999175.1 Mesorhizobium sp. M7A.F.Ca.ET.027.03.2.1
CGACATGGACATCCTCGCCGGCACGGTAGATGCCGCGTTCGGTCCAGGCATAGACGTCCAGGGCTCCTGGCGCCGCGCGCCCGGTGACGCCGCGGTCGGACAGATCGAAGCCGGCCCGGCCCATGTCGAGGAAGACGAAATCATTGTCGCCCTGCTTGGCCATCAGCACGGCCGGCACCATGCCGCCGTCGCCGCGCGTCAGGCCGGGGTTGAAGACGGCATGGCCATCGGCATCCGATGTCGCCGTGCCGAGAACCTCATTGTTCCTGGCAACCAGCGTCAGTTCGGCGCCGGCGATCGGCTTGGCGCTGCCCAGCGAACGGGCAAAGACATTCAACCCATCCTGGCCGGTATAAGTCGACAGGCCGATGTCGGAGACGACGAACCATTGCGTGGCCATCGAATTGTAGTCGTCGCTCTTGTCATTGACGGCCTGCGCGGTCAGCACATAGACGCCGGGCTTGCGCTGCGGCAGCGCCTCGTCAACCGGGAAGGAGGTGGTGACCTCCTTGTTGAGATCATTGGCGATGTCGAGCTGGCCTTGCCAGACCGGCGCGCCCATCTGCTCGGAAATGTTGGAGATGTCGTAGCCGTCGAGCTGGTGCAGGAACTGGTAGCCCGACAGAAGCTGGGCCAGCGAACGATCGCCGATGCGGTAGAGCTTCATTTCGGCGGCGTTCATGTTGACGGTGACGATCGGAATGCCGCGGCGCGCGCCGGCCGGCAGCACGAAGCTGTCACCGGTGAAGCGGGCGGACGGTGCGCGGTCCTGCACATAGATCGACAGCACCACCGGGGCCG
>NZ_RZOM01001645.1:0-799 GCF_003999175.1 Mesorhizobium sp. M7A.F.Ca.ET.027.03.2.1
CAGGCGCCGCGCGCGACATATTGGTCGGCAGCACCACCGGCGCCATGCCAAAGGCGAAACCCCACAGCGTAACGAAGCCGAAGGCAACGCCGATATGCGAGCCCCAAAGCAGCAAAGTAAGTGCCGCAACCGCCATCAACGCTGCGGTGACTGCGAGGGCCATGTGGATGTTGGTGTCGGCCATGCGGCCGCCGGCAACATTACCGATCACGGCAGCGATGCCAAACCCGAGCAGAGCCAGGGCAATCGGTCCGGTTGTAAGGAGTGTCACCTGTTCGAGGAAGGGACGCACATAGACCGAGCCGGCAAAATGCCCCGTCATCAGCAAAACAATGGCCAGCATGCCGAGTTGGATGCCGCGCCGCCGGGTCAGCCGAAATACATCTGCAAGGCTGTTGCTTGCCGTTGCAGGCAAGGTCGGCAGGCTGAGAAGCTGCAGCAGCATGGCAAGCGCGGCCAGCCCCGCCGTCATGGCCATGGCACTGCGCCACCCAATCCAGTCACTGATCAGCGCGCCCATCGACGGTGCGGCAATGGTGGCAAGCGAGACGCCGAGGGTGACGATCGCCATGCCCCGACCTGTCGCATTGGCGCCAACCAGCCTCGCCACGACGGCGACCGAAAGTGCCCAGAAAGCGCTGAGAGCGATGCCCAGCCCGGCCCGGCCCAACAGCAACAGCCAGAAATCGGTCGCCAGCGCCGCCAGGATATTGGAACCGACCGCGAGGGCGCTGAGACCAACCAGCACCGCCTTGCGATTCAAGCGGCCGATGAGAACATTGCTCAACATGGCCGTCAC
>NZ_RZOM01001646.1:0-798 GCF_003999175.1 Mesorhizobium sp. M7A.F.Ca.ET.027.03.2.1
CGCAGCTACCGCCGCCCGAAAAGCCGTTCGATGTCCGCCAGCTTGAGTTCGATATAGGTTGGGCGGCCGTGGTTGCAGGTGCCCGAACCGGGTGTCGCCTCCATCTGCCGCAGCAGCGCGTTCATCTCCTCGGCCTTGAGCAGGCGGCCCGAGCGCACAGAGCCGTGGCAGGCCATGGTCGCGGCTATTTTGTCCAGCCGCTCCTTCAGCGTGTCGACCGTGTCGTTGTCGGCGATCTCGTCGGCGAGGTCGCGCACCAATTGCCCGACATTGGTCTCGCCCAGCATCGACGGCGTCTCGCGCACCGCGACGGCGCCGGGGCCGAAGCGCTCGATGCCGAGACCGAAGCGGGCCAGCGTTTCCGAATGCAGCGCAAGCCGCTCGGCATCCTCTTCCGGCAGGTCGATGATTTCGGGCAAAAGCAGCATCTGCGAGGGCACCGGGCGCGAGTGCAGCGCATTCTTCAGCGCCTCGTAGACCAGCCGTTCATGCGCCGCATGCTGGTCGACGATGATGAGCGAATCCCTGGTCTGGGCGACGATGTAGTTCTCATGCACCTGGGCGCGCGCCGCGCCCAGCACCGCGCCGAGCAGTGTCTCGGCCGCTTCATCCTGCCCTGCGCGTGCATCGGCACTGGCGCCGGCATCGAACGCCGCCTGCTCGTTATCACGCAAGCCGCGCTGATCGAATCCCGCGCCCTCGAAACCCATGTCGAGTGGCCGCTGCGGCGACCGGGCGGCGTCGAAGCCGGACGGGCCCGACGCGCGGTAGGCCGCGTCGTAGCTGCGGTGGCCGCTG
>NZ_RZOM01001647.1:0-797 GCF_003999175.1 Mesorhizobium sp. M7A.F.Ca.ET.027.03.2.1
GGCCGGCGCCGGCCTGACGCTGGACCAGCGCATTGCGGCGTTTGAGCAGGCGCTGCTCGACATGCCGAAGCCGACCATTCCCGGCACCGTCGAGGTCAAGCTGCCGGCGGTGGTGGTCGGCGACACCACGGTGCGCGACGTGCATCTTTCCGCCGAGCCGGTCGATGGCGGCTGGTCGGTGAAATCGCTTGCCGCGACCTTGCCCGGCCGCACCAAGCTGGAAGCCGATGGCATGCTCGTGCTCAATTTGGAGGGTCATTTCGGCTTCAACGGTTCGCTGCTGCTGGCCGTGGCGCAACCCTCCGGCTTTGCCGCCTGGCTGTCGAAGGATGTCGACGAGGCGATCCGCCGTCTCCCTGCCGCCGGCTTCAAGGCCAAGGTCGACCTCTCGCAGAAGCGCCAGGCCTTCAGCGATCTCGAATTGATCCTGGGCAAGGCGAAGTTTTCCGGCCGCATCGATTCCAGCCAGCCCGACGATGCCAAGCCCTCAGTGCTGATGCGTCTCGAAGGGGGCGACCTCGATGTCGACGGGCTGGCGGCCTTCGCCTCGATCTTCGTCAGCGACAAGGGCGCCAATCGCTTTGCCGACCGCGACCTCGATTTCCAGATCAAGGCAGGGCCGGTCAACGCTGGCGGGTTGACCGCGGATACCGTCGACACGGCGCTCAGGCTGCGCGACGGACTGCTCGAAATCGACCGGCTGTCGGTGGGCGGGCTGGCCGGCGCCTCGATCAGCGCCACCGGCAGGATCAAGGATTTCCCGGCGAGCCCGACCGGCAAGCTCGATGCATCGGTGG
>NZ_RZOM01001648.1:0-792 GCF_003999175.1 Mesorhizobium sp. M7A.F.Ca.ET.027.03.2.1
GTCGTTGAAGTTCCAGCACGCCCTGCAAGGGTTGTTGATACCGTGGGAGCCGGAGACGCACTCATTGCAGGCTTTCTTACCCATCTGCAGCAGAGCGGCGACTTGAATCGCAATAGCATCGGTGCCTTGACGGATGACCGGGCTCGCAAAGCTCTCGAGTTTGCCGCACATGTTGCAAGTCTCGCCTGCGAGCATCGCGGAAGTGACCCGCCGTGGCGCAGAGAAATCAGCCTGGCTGGATACGACGAAGGCAGTTAAACGGGACCGGATGAGACGCCAAGCACCGCAAGCTATTGCGGAGGCTAGCCGTGCCAGTTAAGGGTGAAACGCCACGTCTAGAGATGCTTTATTCGAATATCCGTGAATGGATTTGGACGCCGTTCTTATCGTGGGCGCAACGTTTATCCAAATTGGTAGGATGATGGGCTGCCGATAATTTTCGGAGGGGCGGATTGGATGACTAAACTGACAAGGATGCCCCACACCAGCTTGCTGGACGCTGAAAGCCTCAGGTTGAAAGCAGCTTTTCTTTATTATAATCAGAAGCTTACGCAAAACGAAGTCGCCGCGAAACTTGGTGTCAGCCGCAGCACAATCGTTAAGCTCCTCGACGAGGCGCTGAAGCGGGGCGAAATCCAGATCTGGGTGAAGCAGGCCGCAAGCGAGTTGGAGTTGGCATCCGAGCTGGAAGCCGCGCTCAATCTAGATGAAGTGATCGTCACGCCGCCGGCGAAAGATGTCGACGGAACAGCCCGGGCCGTCGGGCAAGCGCTGGGTCAATTTCTTTCCGAC
>NZ_RZOM01001649.1:0-791 GCF_003999175.1 Mesorhizobium sp. M7A.F.Ca.ET.027.03.2.1
GATGCTGCTTCAGGTCACGCATCGCTACCGCCATGCCGATCGTTTCCGGCGTGAAGGGGCGCCCCGTTGGCCCAAGCACATGCGCGCCGAGTGCCACCGCGCGGGCGGCCAGCGGAATGTCGGCGGTGATCACAATGTCGTTGGTGCGTGCATTGTCCACGATCCAGTCGTCGGCGGCATCGGCACCTTTGGAAACCACGACATTGCGGATCATCGGATCGCGCGATGGCCGCAGGCCGCCATTGGAGACGTAGGTGACAAGGATGCCATGCCGGTCGGCCACTTTTTCGACCTCGGCCTTGACCGGGCAGGCGTCTGCATCGACGAGAATGGCGGGGAGTTCGCTCATGTTTCTTTTCTCCTCCCACTTGTGAACCACAGAGGTCGCGGGCCGATTGGGCGGCGGCCTGGTATCTTCCTCAGTAAACCACGACGCTTCTGATCGATTTGCCCTCATGCATGAGATCGAAACCCTTGTTGATGTCCTCGAGCTTCAGCGTGTGAGTGATCATCGGGTCGATCTGGATCTTGCCGTCCATGTACCAGTCGACGATCTTGGGCACGTCGGTGCGGCCGCGCGCGCCACCGAAGGCGGTTCCCATCCAGGTGCGGCCGGTGACCAGCTGGAACGGCCGTGTGGAAATCTCCTGGCCGGCGCCGGCGACACCGATGACGACCGACTTGCCCCAGCCGCGATGCGAGGCTTCCAGCGCCTGGCGCATCACCTTGGTGCTGCCGGTGCAGTCGAATGTGTAGTCGGCGCCGCCGATCTGGTCGGCGCCGCGCTTGGT
>NZ_RZOM01000164.1:0-7960 GCF_003999175.1 Mesorhizobium sp. M7A.F.Ca.ET.027.03.2.1
GATGTGGGTGGTCAGCGACGCCGCCCGCGAGGCGATCGACCTGATCGAGCGCGCGGTCGAAAAACGCCAGGTGCTGACCATCGACTATTCCGACGAGGCCGGCCGCGGCACCGCCCGCGATATCCGCCCGCTCGGTCTGTGGTTTTGGGGCAAGGTGTGGACGCTGGTCGCCTGGTGCGAGATGCGCGACGATTTTCGCGCCTTCCGCATCGATCGCATCGCCTCCGTGGTCATCGCCGGCCGCATCTTCAAGCCGGAGCGCGGCAAGCAGCTTGCCGACTTCTACCGCGCGGTGGAACGCAGCGAGGACTATGGCATGGCGCCGGATCGCGCTGCGCGCAGCTGAGTTGTTGACCCCATAAAAAAGCCCGCTCGAAGCGGGCTTTTTTTCTTGGAATATCAGACAATCTCACTCGTCGTCGTCATTGTCCGTGTTCTTCGACTTCAAGGCCGAGAGCTTGGCGAACACGGCGTTGGCGTCGAGTTCGGCATCCTCGTCCTTCGGCTTCTCGGGAGCCGGCACCAGCCGCTCGGTCAGGGCCGCCGGCAGCAGCGTGTCGCCGACCGGCTGCGCCTGTTCGCGGCCGCGCGAGGCGCGATTGACTTCCATGTCGAGGTCGATCTGCGATGCGAGGCCCAGCGTCACCGGGTCCATCGGCTGCAGATTGGCCGAATTCCAGTGCTTGCGCTCGCGTATCTGTTCGATCGTCGACTTGGTGGTGCCGACGAGACGCGAGATCTGCGCATCCTTGAGCTCGGGATGGTTGCGCACCAGCCACAGAATCGCGTTCGGCCGGTCCTGGCGCTTCGACAGCGGCGTGTAGCGCGGACCCTTGCGCTTGGATTCAGGCACCCGCACCTTGGGGTCCGAAAGCTTCAGGCGCTGGTTCGGATCCTTCTCGGCACGGGCGATCTCGTCGCGGGTCAGCTGTCCGGTCATGATCGGGTCCATGCCCTTGATGCCTTGCGCCGATTCACCGTCGGCGATTGCCTTGACCTCGAGCGGGTGCAGCCCGCAGAACTGCGCGATCTGCTCGAAGGAAAGTGCGGTGTTGTCGACCAGCCAGACAGCGGTCGCCTTGGGCATCAGCAGCGTATTGGCCATTTACAAATCCTTCTCGTTCGCCCGCGTTCCCGCGCGGGCGGTGGTTTAGAGCCACCAAAATGGGAAATTCGCGGTCTGTATAACCGCTCTCGGGTCGTTTCGCAACGTTTTTGGAAGCGGCCGGCGGACAACGCTCGCGCCATTGCAGTAGGCCGGGCCGAGTGTGCGCATGATCCAAATGCCATGCGGAGAGTTGAGGTCAACCGCGGAGCGCTGTCGAGCCATGCTCGGTACTACTGGCCAAAAAAGACAAAACCCGCCGGACTGGGTCCAGCGGGCTCGGAACCGGCGACGGCAAAACCGTCTGCTTCGGCTCTTGCCTCTACGGCATGGTCCGCTCCTTGGAGCAAACCATGCTCAAATCAGATGGCCTTGCGGGCGATCATTTCGATGTCAGCGCGGTTGATGCCGAGATCGCTGAGCTGACGTGCGTTGAGACGGTTCAGTTCGCGGACGGTCTCGGTGTACATACGCCAGTTACGGAAAGCGCGGATCGGGTTCATGGTAGTCCTCCAAATTGATGTTCGTTTCGATGGTGCTCAAATAGGCGTCATCGACGAGGACTTGAATGGCTGATTTTGCATAGCAATGATGCAAATGCTGCATTGCAGCATTAAGCTTCTGTTCATCTTGTAGGCAGCGAGGCGCTGACCTCGCTCGCTGTCAGCCGACGTCGAGCACGATCTTGCCGATGTGTTCGCCGTCCTCCATCCGCTCATGCGCCCGCCAGGCTTCGCTGAGCGGGAAGATCATGTCCATGACAGGAGCAACCTTGCGCGTGCCGAGCAACGGCCACACCTGCGCTTCCAGCGCCGCCCCGATCGCCGCCTTGAACTCGACGGTGCGCGGCCTCAGCGTCGACCCGGTGTGGGTAAGCCGCTTGACCATGATTTTCGAAAAATCCGCGCTTGCGACAGCGCCGGCCTGCACGGCGATCTGGACGATCCGACCCTCAACCGCAGCGGCCTCGTAGTTACGCCCCACATAGTCGCCGCCGACCATGTCGAGGATGACATTGGCGCCCTTGCCCCCCGTTGCCTCCTTGACCGCGGCGACGAAATCCTCCTCGCGATAGTTGATCGCCCGGTCTGCGCCGAGCTTCAGGCAGGCGTCGCATTTCTCCTTGCTGCCCGCAGTGGTGATGACATAGGCGCCAAAGGCCGAGGCAAGCTGGATTGCCGTCGTGCCGATGCCGGACGAGCCGCCATGGACGAGCAGCGTCTCGCCTTTCTTGAGGGCGCCACGCTCGAACACATTGTGCCAGACGGTGAAGTAATTCTCCGGCACCGCCGCGGCTTCGGTATGGGTGAAGCCGGCGGGCAACGGCAGCACGCTCCCGGCATGCACCTTGACATATTCGGCATAGCCGCCGCCGGGCGTCAGCGCGCAGACGCGGTCGCCAATGCGCCAGCGCGATATGTCGTCGCCAAGGGCCGCCACTTCGCCCGACGCCTCGAGGCCCGGCAGGTCCGACGCGCCGGGCGGCGGCGGATAGGCGCCCTTGCGCTGCTGGATATCGGGCCGGTTGACGCCGGCGGCATGCACCTTGATCAGGATCTCGCCGGGGCCGGGCTGCGGCACGTCGCGTGTTTCCGGCTTCAGGACCCGAGGGCCACCCGGCTCCGAGATCGCGATGGCCGTCATCCTTGCCGGAATTTTCTGTCCGCTCGCCATGAGATTTCCCGTCTTTCCTCGCCGTTATCCGATCGGCTGTTTGCATCGACGCCCCTGCCCTATGTATGCTGATTGCCAAATCAGGCAAATGGCCAATCTGGTCTTGGCGGAGGAGGAGCGACGATGGCGATCTTCGACGACGAACCCAAGAAGAAGGCACGCCCGCACGAGATCGGGCAGGACCTGTCACTGCTTTCCGTCAGCGACTTGACCGAGCGGATCGGCATACTGCGCGACGAAATTGCCCGCCTGGAAGCCGAACTCAAGGCCAAGGACACCACCAAATCCGCGGCCGAAGCACTGTTCCGCCGCGGATAGGCGCGCTGGCGCAAAGCCCGCCGCCGAAAAGCCCGAATGCGGCTGTCTTCAGACCCAGCGTCCCCGCCAAACCTGAGCCGGATCAAACAATGTTCGCAACCTACCGACCGATCCTCTCGCTGCTTCGCGGCACCGCTTTCCTGCTCGCGGCATCTGGATTGCATGGACTGCTCTTGCCCCTGCGCGGTCAACTGGAAGGTTTCTCGACCGCATCGCTCGGCCTGATGGGCACGGCATGGGCCGGCGGCTTCGTCACCGGCTGCTTCTTCGCACCGCGCATCGTGCGCCGCGCAGGCCACGTTCGCGCCTTTGGCGCCTTTGCCGCATCCGGCGCCATCGTGGCGCTACTGACCGGGCTGATCATCGACGAATATGTCTGGATCCTGCTGCGCGCCTTCACCGGCTTCACCATGGCCGGTGCCTTTATGGTCATCGAAAGCTGGCTGAACGAGAAGGCCACCAACGAGAACCGCGGCACCGTCTTCGGCCTCTACATGATGGTCACCTATGCCTCGATCATGGGCGGGCAGATGATCGTCGCCGGCGGCGACGTGAAGTCCGCGTCGCTGTTCATGATCACCGGCATCCTGTTTTGCCTCTCGCTCATTCCGACGGCGGTCTCGACCGCCTCGCACCCCAAGCCGCTGCAGGATGTCTCACTTGATGTCAGAGGCCTTTATGCCAATTCGCCGGTGTCGGCGGTCGCTTGCGCGTTGATCGGCATCGCCAACGGCGCCTGGGGCACGCTTGGCGCCGTCTATGGCGCCCGCATCGGCATTTCCACGGCCGAGATCGCCCTGATGATGAGCCTTGTGGTCGTTGCCGGTGCCGCCATGCAGCTTCCGGCCGGGCGTCTCTCCGACAAGACCGACCGGCGTTTCGTGCTGGCGGGAGCGGCTTTCGGCGGGGCTTTGTTCGCGCTCTTGATCTTTCTGTTCGAGCCGCGCTCCGGCGTCTTCGTCATCGTCTTCACTGCCGCCTATGGCGCCTTCGCCTACACGCTCTATTCGATTGCCGTGGCGCATGCCAACGACCACGCGCGCTCGGAGGATTTCGTCAAGGTATCTGGCGGGCTGTTGCTGCTCTACGGCTTCGGCACGATGATTGGACCCTTGCTCGCCGCCGCTTTGATGGGCTGGATGCGCCCGGAAGGTCTGTTCCTGGCGACCGCCTTGGCGCATCTCTGCCTGGCGGGCTACACGCTGCTGCGCATCAGCCGCCGCGCGCCGGTGCCGATCGGCGACCGTGATGCCTTCAAGACGCAGCCGGCCGACCGTTCGGTCACCCCGGAAGCATTGCGGCTCGATCCCAGAAGAAAAGCAGAAGCAGACGGTTGAGATTCGAAAGGCTTTGCCTCACTAATACAGGCATGATGTTTTCCGACGCCTTCATGGCGATTGCCGATCCCAATCGGCGCCATCTTCTGGAAGAACTTCGCCGCGGCCCGAAAACCGTCACCGAACTGGCCGCCGGCTTGCCGGTGTCGCGCCCGGCTGTTTCGCAGCATCTAAAAGTGCTGCTCGATGCCGGGCTGGTCCACGCCAAGCCGGAAGGAACAAGGCGCGTCTATACGGTAAGCGGCACTGGCTTCCTCAAACTCAACATCTGGCTCGATCAGTTCTGGGAAGCCTAACCCCGATCAACCGTTGTTGTAGGGGAAGAACTTGAAGTAGGGCTTCGCCTCCTCGATCACCCGGGCGAAGGCGGGGCGCTGCAGCAGGCAGTCGTGATAGCGCTTCACAGCCCGATACTCGTCGCCGAACGGCTCGACCTTGTTGGCATAGAACAGCGCCGGGGACGCCGCGCAATCGGCCATGGTGAAGGTGTCGCCCATCGCCCAGATCTTCGACTGCATGTCTTGTTCGATGATGGCATAGGAATTGCGAAGCTGGTCGCAGGCCTGCTCGACGCCGAACGGGTCAGTCTTGTCCTGCGGCCGCAACCGATCGCCGACGATCTTCTGCATCGGCTCCTGCACATAGAAATCATAGAAGCGGTCGGCTTGGCGAACGGCCAGCGCCAGGTCGATGTCGGCGGGAACGAGGTCGACTGGCCCCGGATAATGCGCGGCCAGATATTCGACAACGATGGTCGATTCCAGCACCGTGCGGTTGCGCGCATCGTCGCGCAGCGCCGGCATCTTGCCGGCCGGCGAAATCTTCAGGAAGGCCGCGCGCGACTGAGCATCGCCAAGATCGACGATGACAGGCGTGAACGGCGTGGCGTTCTCGTACAGCGCGATCAGCGGCTTCCAGCAGAAGGAGGCCAGCGGATGGAAATGAAGCGTCAGGGACATTTTTTGCTCGCCTGTTTCCTGGTTTATCGGTGGCCGGCGCCGGGCACGCTCGTCATAGGTTAAACACTGCGGCAAGCATTGCTCGTCAAGACCTGCTTTTGCCGCTTCAAGCGGCGTGGGCGACGATGCCGGCAACAATCATATCCCAGTCGTTTGGATGCAGCTCGTGGCCGCCACCTTCGATCCGGATGATTTTCGCGCCGGTGACCGCCTTGGCCAGCGCCTTGCCATGTTCGACCGGAAAGACCGGATCGGCCGTGCCGTGGATGACCAGCAGCGGCGACGCGATCTCGTGCAGGCGGCCTTTCCACGCGTCGCCGCCCCTGAGCATGAAATGGTTGGTGGCGCTCAGGAAGCCGCCGGAGCGGTCGTAGTCTTGCTCGACGAAGGCACGCATCCGGGCTTCGTCGAATGGGTGCGCGATGCTGGCGATCGCCCGCGCGTCCCTGACGATGAAATCGACCACCTGGCCACGGTCCGACCAATCGACTTTGACGCCCTCGGCCGAATGCTCGATATAGGCATCGCTCGTCTGCGGCAGGTGCGAAGTGTCGGTTCCCACGGGCGTGCTGCTGATGACGGTCAGCGATGCGACACGGGACGGGTGTTCCAACGCCACAAGCTGCGCGATCATGCCGCCCATCGACATGCCGACGAGATTCGCCTTGCCGATACCGTGGTCGTCGAGAACGCGCATTGCATCGTCGGCCATATCATCGAACGTGTAGGGCGGCTCTCCCGGCTTGTATTTGGTCGAACGGCCGGTATCGCGATTGTCGTAGCGGATCACGAACAGGCCGGCATCGGCCAGTTCCCGGCAAAACGCCTCCGGCCACCACAGCATCGAGGCCATCGCTCCCATGATCAGCAACAGCGGCGGGTTCGCCGGATCGCCAAAGGTTTCGGATATGATTTCGGGGCGTTCGGTCGTCGTCACGGTGCGGCCTCCTCTCCTGCAATACTGATTGCATTTTGCAATCGGTTGCACGATAATAAAACCGATACGATAATGCAACCGGTTTTGGAGAAAAAATCTCATGAGTATGGATCGCCGGTCCGGGTGTCCGATCAACCTGTCGCTGGAAGTGTTCGGCGATCGCTGGAGCCTGATCATCCTTCGCGACATGATCTTCGGCGGCAGGCGTCATTTTCGCGAGCTGCTCAACGGATCGATGGAAGGCATCGCCTCCAACATCCTCGCCGACCGGCTGAAGCGGCTGATGGAACTGGGCATGCTGACCAAAGCCGACGACCCCTCGCACAAGCAGAAGGCGATCTACAGCCTGACCGAAATGGCGATCACGCTGGTGCCGATCCTGGCCCATCTCGGCGCCTGGGGCCGCGTCTGGCTGCCGGTCAGCGAAGAACTCTCGATCCGCGCCGAACTTCTGGAAAAGGGCGGACCGCCGATGTGGGACAAATTCATGGACGAGTTGCGCCATGAACATCTCGGCAAGCCGCTCGATACCGCGTCGGGTCCTTCTGTCCGCGCCACCTTGCAGGCCGCCTATGAAGCCCTGGTTGCCAGCAAGGCTCTCGCCGCCGACTCTGCCGCTTGACCAACTTATTTTCCCGTTTGGGGCCCGGCTCTGCTAGAAGAAGCGGAAAATCACAATTCACGGGATTGGATAAGGTCTTGGTTGAGAACTCTCGGGATGCTGCCCGCGCACGCGCCGACCTGCGCTTCAAGAAGCAGGAAGAGGCGGCAACCGTCCGCCAGAAGGCGATGGCCGAATACGTCGCCGAGAGCGACGCCCGCCAGGCCAAGACCAACAAGCTGCGGGCGCTGCGTCTCGCCAAGGAAGCCGAAGACCTCGCCAACGCGCCGGCGGAACCTGCCAAGAAGCCGGCCCGCGCCAAGAAAAAATAACCCGAAGCCGCACAGGCACCAACTCCTATCCGGGAGGCTGTGACGGTCGCTTCCATCCGACCTTTTCACGCGAAGCAATTTCAACCGAAACCGGGATGTTATCTCGCCCGTCGACGGTCGATGATCGACGCCTTTCAGACAGGAGACCGCCATGACCGCACTGCCGCTCGAAAAAGCCAGGCAAATCATCGATGCCGCCTTTGCCAAGGGCTCCGATCTCAAGCTTAAGCCGCTTGGCGTCTCGGTGCTCGACGCCGGCGGGCATCTGGTCGCCTTCCAGCGCCAGGACGGCGCCTCGTTCCTGCGCCCGCAAATGTCGGCCGGCAAGGCCTTTGGTGCGCTCGCCATCGGCATGGGCTCGCGCAAAGTCGAGGCTTTCGCCAAGGAGCGCCCGCACCTCGTCGCCGGCATCTCGGACGTCTCTGGCGGACGCGTGCTGCCGGTCGTCGGCGGCGTGCTGATCCGCGACAAGACTGGCGCTATCATCGGCGCCGTCGGCATTTCCGGCGACACCTCGGACAATGACGAAGCCGCGGCCATCGCCGGCATCGAGGCCGCCGGCTTCACCGCCGATCCGGGCTGAGCGTCGGGGAACTTCGTCATCCACGGGCGGAGCAGGAGCGAAGCTCCGTCGCGGAGACCCGAGGATCCATTCCGTAACATCAGCCGTAGAGTGCAGCGGAGCAGAATTCTGGAC
>NZ_RZOM01001650.1:0-787 GCF_003999175.1 Mesorhizobium sp. M7A.F.Ca.ET.027.03.2.1
GGAGAAAGGTGGCGCGGATGCCGATCAGCGGCGGCAGGGCGCCGCCAACCAGCGGACCGACCAGAGCCCCGCCGGTGATACCGGCCGACAGCAGGCCCAGCGCCCAGCCGGAGCGTTCCTTCGGCGTCTGCATGGCGACGAGGATGGTCGATCCCGAGGAATAGCCACCGGCAAACCCGATCAGCAGCCGCAGCAGCACCAGTTGCCAGACCGTCTGCACCATGCCGGTCAGCGACATGCATATGGCCATGCCGAAGCTGGCGCGAACCAGCATCACCTTGCGGCCGTAGCGGTCGCCGAGACGTCCCCAGAGCGGCGCCACCAGCGCCGCCGCGAAGAACGTCGCGCCATAGGCAATCCCCGACCATTGCACGATCGCCGCGTGGCCCTCGGCGCCGAGCTGCTCGATATAGAGCGGCAGGAACGGCAAAAGCAGCGTCATGGCGACAAGCGTCGAAAACGATCCGGCAACGCACACGAACAGATTGCGCCGCCAGTGGATGTTGTAGGTGCTGTCGGTCGCCGGGGGCGTGCTCTGCTGCTGCATGTCATATGTCCTGTCCCAGCAACTCTTATCGATGCTTGCTGCGGATACCAATTTGGGATACCAAGATGGTGTTCCTGATGGACGCAAGCTTGACCGCTGTCAATGCGACCGTCTCAAACGTGATCGGAAAAGGCGGCCGGCAAGACGATCGCCAGCAACGATCAGAAAATGGAAACGACAATGTCGCAGATGCAGAGCGTCGAAAAACAGCTTCGGCAAATGATCCTAGGCCTCGAGATC
>NZ_RZOM01001651.1:0-780 GCF_003999175.1 Mesorhizobium sp. M7A.F.Ca.ET.027.03.2.1
TTGTTGGAGCATGATCTTTTCCGAAAACCGGTTCCCACTTTTCGGGATCATACTCTAGCCGCTCTTCAGCATATAGCCGGCGCCGCGAACCGTATGCAGGATGGGCTTGTCGAAGCCCTTCTCGATCTTGCCGCGCAGCCGGGAGACATGAACGTCGATGACATTGGTCTGCGGATCGAAATGATAGTCCCAGACATTTTCGAGCAGCATGGTGCGCGTCACCACCTGGCCGGCATGCCGCATCAGATATTCGAGCAAGCGGAATTCACGCGGCTGCAGCGTTATCTCGCGTGACGCACGGCGTACCGAATGCGACAGCCTGTCGAGTTCGAGATCGCCGACGCGGTAGACGGTTTCGGCTTCCTTGGCGCTGGCGCGACGGTTCAGAACCTCGACGCGGGCGAGAAGTTCGGAGAAGGCATAGGGCTTTGTCAGGTAATCGTCGCCGCCGGCGCGCAGACCCGTGACCCTATCATCGACCTCGCCGAGCGCCGACAGGATCAGCACCGGCGTTGTGTTGCCCCTGGACCGGAGACCGGCAATGACCGACAGGCCGTCGCGACGCGGCATCATCCGGTCGATCACCATCACGTCGTAGTCGCCGGCGTCGGCGAGCGCAAAGCCGGTTTCGCCGTCACCGGCGACATGCGCGGTGTGACCGGCCTCGGCAAAGGCTTTCTGCAAGTAATCCGCAGCCTCGCGATCGTCTTCTATGACGAGAATCTTCATAGGGCTGTTATACGCGATTTCGCCGGAAGGTTGAGTGGCAGACATCTGCAT
>NZ_RZOM01001652.1:0-778 GCF_003999175.1 Mesorhizobium sp. M7A.F.Ca.ET.027.03.2.1
GCCGACACAGCACGAAAAGCCGGCGCAACCTTTGCCTTATTGGGTGCCCTCTCTCTCATAGTCGGCGCTTTCATCGCCAGTGCCGCCGCGGCACTGGGCGGCAGGCAGCGCGACGACGAAGAGACGCTGTACCTCACCGAACGCTGAGTTGCGGATCGGCCGGTCCTCAGGGCCCGGCCGATCCCCCCTCATCTCAGTCTCCCTTGCTATTGTGCAGTGCAGCAACGATATTGCTGCGAGTGCGTTGCACACACGCCGTCCAATCATGGGCGTCAAAAACAAGGACGGCTCAATTGCGAAACATCTCCGATACGATCGCGCGCCTTACAGCACTGCGCGGGCTACAAAACACACATCCCAACTCTTTCACATCCGCCGATCGCCTCTCCACCCTCGGGAATTTCGGCTCCAATCCTGGTGCCTTGCAGGCACAATACTATATGCCCGCTGACCTCCCGGATGGGGCGCCGCTGGTCGTTGTGCTGCACGGTTGCACCCAGAATGCTGCCGGCTACGACCGCCACTCGGGATGGTCCCAACTCGCTGACGAGGGCGGTTTCGCACTTCTCTATCCCGAGCAGCAACGCGCCAACAACCCGAACCTCTGCTTCAATTGGTTCCTGCCGGCAGACACTGCGCGCGATCGCGGCGAGGTCTTCTCGATCCGGCAGATGATCGAGACGATGGTGGTTGCCCACGGCCTGGACCGAAAGCAAATATTCGTCACCGGTCTTTCAGCCGGCGGCGCAATGGCGGCAGCGATGATCGCTACTTATCC
>NZ_RZOM01001653.1:0-774 GCF_003999175.1 Mesorhizobium sp. M7A.F.Ca.ET.027.03.2.1
GCCCACAGGACGCCGCCCTCGAACCACAGCGTGTTGACGGCGCCGATTTCCTGCGCCGCCTCGTCGCGGCGTTCGGCCAATGCGAAGGCCGCTTCCTTGTGCGGGATGGTGATGTTGCCGCCGCGGTAATTGTTTGCCTGCAACGTGTTCACGAACTCGGCAAAATCCTGCGGCGCGACATCGATGGCCTGGTAGCTTCCGTCGATGCCATGTTTGGCCAGCCAGTGGCCATGGATCTTCGGCGAGCGCGAATGCTTGACCGGATGGCCGGTGACGAAAGCCTTCTTTGACGCCTCAGCCATCGATCGCTCCCAGCGTGCGCAGTTCGGCAAGCAGCGGCAACAGCGGCAAGCCGACAATCGTGAAATGGTCGCCTTCGATTTTCTCGAACAATTGAATGCCTTCGCCTTCGATCTGATAGGCGCCGACGCTGGACAGCGCCTTGGCGCCGACGCGGGCGAGATGGCGGCCGATGAAGGCCGGGTCGAGCTTGCGCATGGTCATCGAGGCGATGCCGACATGGCGCCACAAAACCTCGCCGTCGCGGACCAGCACCGCGGCGCTGTTGAGCTGATGGGTCCTGCCCGACAGCGCCAGCAGATGACGGCGTGCGCCTTCCCTATCGGCCGGCTTGTGGAACACCTCGTCGCCGAGCGACAGCGTCTGGTCGCAGCCCAGCACCAGGGCACCCGGCCTGCGCTCGCTGACTTCGGTTGCCTTGGCCTCGGCCAGCACCAGGGCGACGTCCTCGGGTGAGACACCGCTGTCCTGCAG
>NZ_RZOM01001654.1:0-774 GCF_003999175.1 Mesorhizobium sp. M7A.F.Ca.ET.027.03.2.1
CCCCTACTCCCCTACTCCCCTACTCCCCTACCTCGCATTTTCGGGGTTACATCAGTCAAAACTCTTCCCTATAAGGCCCTCCTAGCCTGATACCAGAATCGCGAGCACAACCGGCCGGGTCTTCCCGTCCCGGTTTTTTGTGCAAGCCGCCCGCCGAACGGACCTTTGACATGCCAAGACGCACTGACATCAAGTCGATCCTGATCATCGGGGCCGGCCCCATCGTCATCGGCCAGGCCTGCGAGTTCGACTATTCCGGCACGCAGGCCTGCAAGGCGCTGAAGGAGGAAGGCTTCCGGGTCATCCTGGTCAATTCCAACCCGGCCACCATCATGACCGACCCGGAACTGGCCGACGCCACCTATATCGAGCCGATCACGCCCGAAGTGGTCGCAAAGATCATCGCCAAGGAGCGGCCCGACGCGCTGCTGCCGACCATGGGCGGCCAGACCGCGCTCAACACCGCTCTGTCGCTGCGCCGCATGGGAGTGCTCGAGCGCTACAATGTCGAGATGATCGGCGCCGATGCTACCGCCATCGACAAGGCCGAGGACCGCGCGCTGTTTCGCGAGGCGATGAAGAAGATCGGCCTGGAAACGCCGAAGTCGATGCTGGCCAACGCCACCGACGTCAAGAACACCGACCGCAAGACGCATGAGGCCGAGCGCGCCGCCGTCAAGGCCGAGGCCCCGGCCGATCTCGACGCCGCGCTCGACGCGCTGGAAACCCGCTGGAACCTCGGCGAAGGCGACCGCAAGCAGCGCTACATCAGCC
>NZ_RZOM01001655.1:0-774 GCF_003999175.1 Mesorhizobium sp. M7A.F.Ca.ET.027.03.2.1
TCCTTGATGTGGGGCGTCGGCGGCATCGCCGTGCCGCCGCTGGCGGGCGGCGCCATGGATGTTATGGGCGCGAGAGGTCTGCCGATCACGCTTGGCTTGATGTGCCTGGCGCTGGCTATTGCTAGCCTCGCTGGTGGGCGGAAAGCCTCAATTGTGCGCTGAGCATAGTTAATATCGATACGGCCTATCGGCGTTGGCTTTTTCAAAGCAACGCGTTTATCGGAGACCTGATGACCAAGCCTGCCACCCAGACGCCGAATTCCACCCCCTCGACCAACGATCCCTTCCTCTGGCTGGAGGACAGGACAGCCAAACAGTCATTGGACTGGGTACATCGCCAGAACGAGGTCACGGTTGGCGAATTGCAGGGCGATCCGTCCTATCAGGCGTCGTTCCAGACCGCGCTCGACCTGATGACGGCCGAGGACAACATCGCGGTCGGCGCGGCAAAAGCCGGCCATGTCTACAATTTCTGGCAGGACAAGACCAATGTGCTCGGCCTCTGGCGCCGCACGACCGTCGCTTCCTACAAGACCGAGAAGCCCGACTGGGAAACGATCATCGACTTCGACCAGCTTGCGGCGAAGGAGGGGATAAAATGGGTTTTTGGCGGCGCAAGCCGACTCTATCCGGACTTCAACCGTTGCCTGGTGAGTATGTCGCCGGATGGCGGCGACGCCAGCGAGATGCGCGAATTCGACATCGCGACCAAGTCCTTTGTCGAGGGCGGGTTTCGTGCGCCCGCTTCCAAGTCGGGCTTCAGCTGGCTGGACA
>NZ_RZOM01001656.1:0-773 GCF_003999175.1 Mesorhizobium sp. M7A.F.Ca.ET.027.03.2.1
CTGGAGATCATGGGTCTGTCCAGGGCGGAGCAAGGCGAGCGGATCAAGCGCACGCTCGAACTCGTCAACCTCTCTGGCTTCGAGAAGAAATATCCCTGGCAGCTCTCGGGCGGCATGCAGCAGCGCGCCTCGATTGCCCGTGCGCTGGCCTTCGATGCCGACCTGCTGCTGATGGACGAGCCGTTCGGCGCGCTGGACGAGATCGTGCGCGACCATCTCAACGAGCAATTGCTGGAATTGTGGGGACGCACCAACAAGACCATCTGCTTCGTCACCCACTCCATTCCGGAGGCCGTCTATCTGTCGACGCGCATCGTCGTCATGTCACCGCGGCCGGGCCGCGTCAGCGACATCATCGAATCGACACTGCCGAGAGAGCGGCCGCTCGACATCCGCGAGACGCCGGAGTTTCTGGCGATCGCAGCGCGCGTGCGCGACGGGCTGCGGGCAGGGCACAGCTATGATGATTGAGGGAGCAAACGACGGGCTCCCTCCTCTCCCCAACGGGGAGAGGGTGGCCGGAGCGAAGCGGAGGTCGGGTGAGGGGGCGGCCCACCGCGCCTTCGTCATCCTAGGGCACCGCGAGGCGGCGTGCGCAGGGGGAGCGGCCCACCACGCCTTCGTCATCCTAGGGCGAAGCAAGCGCGAAGCAGCTTGCGCAGACCCTAGGATCCATGCCGTGACGCCGGCCGAAAGGCCAAAGCGGCTGAGAATGCGCAGGGAGGCGCAGGGAGCCTTTTTCCGCACCGTTGTGGAGCACAGAGGTAACGGCA
>NZ_RZOM01001657.1:0-772 GCF_003999175.1 Mesorhizobium sp. M7A.F.Ca.ET.027.03.2.1
CCTATATTCCGTGGGGCAGGTGCTTGAGCTTCGGATGCATCTGGCGGAAAAGGCGCGAAAGAAGTGGATCAATCCTCGTCGCGTTGATGGCGAAGACTGCCAGATAATCGCGATCACCAACTTCAAAGGCGGATCGTCCAAGACAGCGACCACTATTCACTTGGGTCACTGGCTGGCACTTCGTGGGTATCGCGTTCTCGCAGTCGACATGGATCCCCAGGCGTCGTTAACCAGTCTGCAAGGAGCATTACCGGGATTTGACTACCGAGAAGGTGACACCCTTTACTCGGCGATCCGGTTTGACGATCCGGTGCCAACAGAAAAAATTGTGCATCAGACACATATCATCGGATTCGACGTCATCTGCGCCGGTCTTGAGCTGACAGAATTCGAAACCGCCGTTACCCTTGAGATGCGCAAGAGCGGTGGAACGAGTTTCCTTCTTCGAGTGTCACAGGCGCTAGAACAGATCGTTGATCGCTACGACATCGTTCTTCTCGACTGCGCTCCGTCACTCAATTTCCTTACGCTTTCCTCGCTCACGGCCGCTACCGGGGTCCTCATCCCAGTGCCGGCTCACATGCTCGATGTCGATTCCACAGGCAAGTTTTTGGAGCTGGCCGCGTCTTATATGCAAATCCTGGATGAGGCTGGTGCAGGTGCGCGTTGGGATTTCGCCAAATTCCTCATCACCAAATTTGAGGCGAATGACCACCCGCAAGCCAATATGCAGGCCCTAATGCGTCAAGTTTTTGGCGAGGATCTACTTCTG
>NZ_RZOM01001658.1:0-767 GCF_003999175.1 Mesorhizobium sp. M7A.F.Ca.ET.027.03.2.1
GTTCTATCTATTGGAAAAACTGCGCGACGGCGCGCCGAAGCCTGCGGCCATCATCGGCATGCCGGTCGGCTTCGTCGGTGCTGCCGAATCGAAGGACGCGCTGGCCGAGAATTCCTACGGCGTTCCCTTTGCCATCGTGCGTGGCCGTCTCGGCGGCAGCGCCATGACCGCCGCAGCGCTCAATTCATTGGCGAGGCCGGGCCTGTGAGCGCGCTTCCCAAAGGCCGTCTCGTCGGCGTCGGCACCGGTCCCGGCGACTCCGAACTGCTGACCCTGAAAGCCGCGCGGGCCTTGGCGGAAGCCGATGTCGTGGCCTATTTCGCCAAGCGCGGCAACAACAGCAACGCGCGCGCCATCGTCGAAGCTCAGTTCCGGCCCGAAATGACGGAACTGCCGCTGCTCTATCCCGTCACCACCGAAATCGACAAGGAGCACGACGACTACCGCTCGCAGATCACGGCTTTCTATGAGGAGTCCGCCGAGAAGGTCGCCGAGCACCTCCAGGCAGGCAGGATGGTTGCCGTGCTGTCCGAGGGCGACCCGCTTTTCTACGGCTCCTACATGCACCTGCATGTGCGCCTCGCCCATCGCTTCCCGACCGAAGTCATTCCCGGCGTCACCGCCATGTCCGGCTGCTGGTCGCAGACTGGTATCCCGATCGTCCAGGGCGATGACGGCGGCATCGGTGTCAGCCAGCCGGCGCGTCAGCTCGAACTCGCTCATCGTGCCGGGCAGCACCGTCAGCACGTCATCGCCCTGGACGATCG
>NZ_RZOM01001659.1:0-767 GCF_003999175.1 Mesorhizobium sp. M7A.F.Ca.ET.027.03.2.1
TTACCGTGCCATCCGTGTCCTGGCCGACGATGATGTAGCCTTTTTCGGCGCGCAGCACGTGCATCGCCTCGGTGCCGTAGGCGGCCGCACCATGCTTCTGGCCCTCGGCCCACAGGGCTTCCCAGACCGCCTGGCCATAGTCGGCCGGCACATTGACCTCGAAGCCGCGCTCGCCGGTGAACGACATGCGAAACAACCGCGTCGGCACGCCGCAGATCTTGCCTTCACGCACCGACATATGCGGCAGCGCCTCGTCGGACATGTCGATGCCTTCGACCAGTGGCGCGATGATGTCGCGCGACTTGGGCCCCTGCACGGCGATAACAGCCCACTGCTCGGTGATCGAGGTCAGCCAGACATTGAGATGCGGGAACTCGGTCTGGAGATAATCCTCCATGTGGTTCATGACGCGCGGCGCGCCGCCGGTCGTCGTCGTCACGTGGAAACGGTCGGGGGCCAGCCTGCCGACGACGCCGTCGTCATAGATGAAGCCGTCCTCGCGCAGCATGATGCCGTAGCGGCAGCGGCCGGGTTCCAGCTTCTCCCATGGGTTGGTGTAGAGCAGTTCCATGAACTTGGCCGCATCCGGCCCAACCACCTCGATCTTGCCCAGCGTAGAGGCATCGAACAGGCCCGCCGTCTTGCGCACCGCGACGCATTCGCGGTCGACCGCGGCATGCATGTCCTCGCCCGCCTTGGGGAAATACCAGGCGCGCTTCCACTGGCCGACATCCTCGAACACGGCACCTTGCGCCTCGGCCCAGGGA